>JASJAZ010000163.1 GCA_030066785.1 Desulfobacterales bacterium
CTGGATCATGTATCTCTCGCGGTGGCTTCAGCCTTGTCTCACTTTGGTTTGTTCGCTGCGGTACAGGGTGGCATGTTTGGCGATGCCGCCGCCGGTTTGATCGCCTTTATTTTTGCCATGCCGTTCCTGGTTCACCCACTTGTGTTCGGTATGTTTGGTAAGGCGGCAGAAAGAGACGGCAGCATGGCCGCTAATTTTGTACTGGGCTTTGCGGTGATTGGCGTGGCGGGTATTGCCTATTCGCTATTGACCGTTTAACTTTCAGGTCAGTTAAATGGTCACCAGCTACGCTGAGAATTTAGGAGAGTGGGGCCGGTCATGAAGTTATAGCATTTTTAATTTCGCCGTCCCAAGGAGGTAATTTATGAAAAAATATACAGCAGTCTTTATGGTCCTGTTTATTGTTTTGGCAGCTGCCAACGGATACAGTTATCTGGAGCAAAACAATGAAGTGAACCAGTTTTTCCTCGATCGGAAAGTTTACCCAGACCATACCTACTATTATTCTGGATCGGAAGCGCGTCCGCATGCCATTATCGCTATTCATAATGATTATGTTCTGGAATCCAAATTATGGCGAAGCACTGACATCACCCAAGAGAAACTAAAAAGATGGGTAAACACTATGACTAACAATAGCCCAACCACTTTTGGAATATGGGGCAGAAGAATCTTGGGGCCTAATCGCGTATATCTTGGGGTTTGGTTTTCACCCGCCAGAACCGCCAGTGTCCGTCTGAATGGCAATGTTGTTAATGTAACAACGCCCAATCGCAATGCTGATAGACAAATTGGTAACAAATTTAGATCCCGATAGACACTTGAATTAAGCTATCCGGCAGGAAAGGGAACCTATTAATGCTCATAAATGTGAATACATGAGATTGAAAAGATGTTATTGGTGGATTTATAAGCAACCAAGGAAAGGCATTCAAAATATTTTTCAAATCAAAAATGCCAAACAATGGATCCACAAATTATAAAAACTGGCAACTTTGGGTATAAATAATACTTTTCCGTCTCAAACGTAATTTCTCCAACTAACCGGCAATATTGACCGTGGTAAAAACCTTGTGATTTCCATTGCAAATCTGTGAAAATGCTAAAGTACCGATTATCTCATATCTGAACATAGGACTTATTTGTTATCAGTTTGAATGGGGTATGTGGACAATCGGTGGAAACTAAACGAAGACCTTTTCATATCTGGTATTTTAAATGAAGTTAGATGGAATATATTCTAGGCTTTAGAAATGATATACTGATAAGGTACCATATAATAATAACTGTTGGACGGTTTGGTAGGTTTTTATGGACAATCTAGTGATCAAGTGGACGAAGGATCTCGCAACGACGGTAGAACGCTTCCTTGCACTCGCACTAATCGTCGGCAGCATCTATTTCGCCTTCCACAGCATGTTTGTACTCATTGAGTTGAACTGGCGTGATGTGGAAACATATTACGAGCTAATTTATCGCGTTCTTCTGCTCGTCATCGGCGTGGAACTGATCAGGACACTCGTGACCCACGATCTCATGGCCATCCTGGAACTGATTGCGTTCGTTATCGCACGCAAGATGCTGAAACCCGACCTTAGCAGCCTCGACATACTTGTGGGTGCAGTGGCCTTTGCCCTAATTCTGGCTGCACGCCGATACTTCTTTCCCTGGCCCATTGGTCCGCAGGAGGAGAAAGACCCTTCACACCAAGACTGATTCGGCAGTGTACCTATTAGCCATCGAGCTCTGCTTCGCACACAGCCAGCGGTTTGAACGAGACGCTTGTAATGCTCGCGCCCATTAATCGCGTCTTACCGATACCTCCAAAAGTAATTGCTTCAATACTTTCAAATATTTTATATTGAATCCGCTTGAAAGTTGGCTGCGAGTTCAAAAATTAATAGGTGTAGAATAGCTGTATTTCGTCATCCTTTCCAACCCACACCGCCACATCATAAAGCCATTGATAAAAGGGTTGATTTCATTCTGATTGATGACGATGTTTGTTGGTCAAGGAGGATTTCGGCATGCTTTCTATACCCCTTGCATTCCATCGCATAAACAGAGTTCTCAATTCAGCCGTGCTGGGCTTTGCGGTAACGGTGGTTTCACTGCTTGCCACAGGGTGCTCGGATCACGCCTTGGAAAATTGGCATACTGAAAAGCTGACAGCCGAATTTACGGTCGACAAGGCAGATAAGATTCAAACCTTTAATGACTACCGGATGTTGGAGGATCGGCTGTTCGCCCAACTGCAAGAAAAAGTCTATGCCAATACGGGAACCGGGCCCGAATATGCCCTGGTCCGTTATAGCGCTGGCAGTGCTGCCGATCCACAACGTCACCAACCCAACTGGAATCGTAGTTTTGAGCTCGGCACAGATCAACCGGTAGGCGGTGTGCTGTTGTTGCATGGCATGTCGGATTCGCCTTATAGTCTGCGTGCTTTAGGCCAGACCCTTAACCAGCGCAAATACTGGGTCATTGGCCTGCGGTTGCCCGGCCACGGCACGGCGCCTTCGGGACTCAAGCTCATCAGCTGGCAGGATCTGACGGCGGCAGTACGCCTGGGTATGTCACATCTTGCTGTCAAGGTGGGTAAAAAGCCGATCCATATCGTGGGTTATTCAAATGGAGCACCCCTGGCCCTTAATTACACACTTGATGCCCTGCAAGATAAAACCTTGCCGGCCACGGCCAGCCTTGTCTTGATTGCGCCTTCCATCGGTCTTCACCCGGCAGCGGCTCTGGCCAAATGGAAGCGTCGCTTGTCCGCTCTGCCGGGTTTAGGGGGACTCGCCTGGCTGTCGGTGCTACCCGAATTTGATCCGTATAAGTACAATTCCTTTCCAACCAATGCCGGTGAACAGGTTCACAGCCTAACCCGTTCCGTGGGCCGGCGCATTGCTGCCCGCGCCCAATCGGGTGCAAAGCACGTTTTACCGCCGACACTGGTGTTCAAATCCACCGTTGATGCCACGGTCTCAACCGATGCGGTGGTTGACCGGTTGTTGAAGCACCTAAAGCCCAAGCGCCATGAATTTGTTTTATTCGATATAAACCGCTTTGCAGCCAAGTCGACGTTACTGATCTCCGATCCAGCGCCTATGACGGATCGTTTGATGGCTGACAAGAATTTGCCTTTTGTTTTGACCCTGGTAACCAATCAGAATTCAGAAAGTAGAGCGGTTGTCGCCCGTCACAAGCCGCCCTTTTCAGCGGAAATCTTAAAGTCTGAAACATTAGACCTCGAATGGCCGCAAGGTGTGATCTCCCTGTCCCACGTGGCATTGCCGTTTCCGCCTGATGATCCATTGTACGGTCAAATTCCGCCCGGTGAAAAAGGCACACTCTTTCTGGGCCAGATGGCAATTCAGGGGGAGCGCGATTTGCTAAAAATTCCCTACAGTTTTTTGTTGCGGATCAGATACAATCCGTTTTACGTGTTTCTCGAAACGCGGGTGCTCCAATGGTTCGAACAGGCAGGCCAATGAGATCTATTGATGGTGTCTAAAGAAAAGGAGGTCCGATGACATCTAATGCACAGAATTTCAAGCCACGGCTGGAAATGTTCTGTCTGATTGTGCTGACGGTCATGATCAGTGCCTGCTCAAGCAGTAGAAGTTACAAAATAAATCTGATGCCTGCTCCCACCATATTTGAAGACGGTGCCATCGATCCGTTGCCCAAAGGACAACCGCCGGTATCTTACGATGATTTTCGCATGCTGTATGCGACGGATCGCAAATCCTCTGATGACCCCAATAAACGACCGTTTTATCTCGATAAAGCCGGATTTATTTTGAAATTGGGTGAGGCCCGCGTCAAAGCCGGACCGGAAGGAACCAATTGGGAAACAGTGCGCCAAATCACATTGGCTAAAAACCGATCAAGAGATTACCCCCTTGAGGTTGTGTCAGTCGATGGTACCGGTTATCTAGCAAATACGTATTCGTTTCAGACGCGCTCGATTCCGGAACCCGCATCACCCGATCGACGCGGCCAGGAATTTGCCCAGCTGGTTGATGCGCGCCTGGCAGGATCCGGTGCAAAAGATATCTATGTTTATCTCCACGGTTTCAGGGTTATGTTTGACGTTCCGGTGCTGGTCGCCTCCGAACTGTGGCATTTTATGGGCTACCGGGGTGCGTTCATTGCGTATAGCTGGGCCTCGACACCCAGTGCGTTTGCCTATTTTGCGGATCTGGAGGCCGCTGTCATTATGGCGCGCAAATTACGCATATTTCTGACCTATCTGGCGGATAAAACGCAGGCGGAAAAAATCCACATCATTGCCTTCAGCGCCGGATCGCGGCTGGTGGTTCGGGCGCTTCATCAGATGGCACTGCTCAAGGCCGAGGATACTGACGAGGAGATCCGTAAAAAGTTTCGCATCGGCAATGTCATCATCATCGGTGGTGATATCAGTCAAGAAGAATTCGGCGTTGGTTTAGTGGATGGCCTGCTCAGGATTCCGGAACGGACCACGATTTATGCATCTACCGCGGATCGGGCCCTGGCGTTTGTCAACTGGCTATTTCGGCGTGAACGCCTGGGCGAACTATGGGCTGATGATTTGCCGGTGCGAATGGCGGATTTTCTGAGGGCTAACCCATCGTTACAATTTGTTGATGTCACCGAGGCCGCCGGATCGACAGACGGCGACGGCCACTCCTTTTTTCGCAAAAGCCCTTGGGTCAGCTCTGATCTGATGGCATTACTGGCCTACGATCTGGGTGCAGCCCAACGAGGGTTAGTAAAGGATGACAGGCTGCTGACCTGGAGGTATCCGCCGGACTTTATCGAACGGTTGCGAAGGCAGTTGGCCAAGATGAATCCGGAATGGGCTGGCGCACAAGGCCAAGTCGAATAATCTTTTTCAGTAAATAACAGATGGCAATAGACAAGGGTAATTTTATATAATGAGGGGGGATGCATTTGAGATGTTGTTGAATCGATATCGCAGCGCATTTGAGCGCCTCCGACCGGTTCTCAAACCGGCCTTAGCCTTTGAATTCTGGTCCACCCTGGTATTGATGGTCTCTTTTGCGCCGGCATCCGGATGGCTGCTCAACCGGCTGGTGGCGGCCAGCGGCCAATTTGCGGTTTCTGACAACGACCTCATCGCTTTTTTCTTGTCACTTCAGGGTATTCTGTTCCTTATTTGCAGCATCGGTTTTATCCTCACATTCTGGTTTGCGGAGCAGGTGGGACTGTTGATTATCGCTGTCAAAGCCACCTCGGAAAAGCACGTTAGGGTTGGTGTTGTTTTATGGGAGCAGCTATCGCATTTTTCAGCCTTGATTCGTCTCGGATTGCTTCAGGCAGCGGTCTATATCGCCGCCAGTATCCCCTTTGTTTTAGGCCTGGGTTTGGTCTATTGGCTGCTGCTACGGGAATTTGATATCTATTTTTACGTTAATGTTCAGCCTCCTAGTTGGTGGATTGCCCTCGCTATTGGGGCCACGTTAATAATTGCTTACCTTGTACTGGCCACTTGGTTGTATGTACGGTGGCTGTTGGCTATTCCTTTGCTTGTTTTTGAGGGTGCTAGCCCTTGGGGGGCATTGAAGCAAAGCTGGCAGCAGACTCGGGAGCGATTTCGAAAATTGACCGTGCCTCTTTTAGTATGGTGGGCGGGTGTATTGATATCATCTGTGATCATGACCTGGCTAGTGAGATCTTGTGCCTCTTGGTTGCTTGAGCATGCGGGGCTAACCTTAAAAGTTGTGTTGCCAGCCGTGATCGGAACATTGGCGCTTGTTGCCATCCTGGATATTCTGTGGCTTATCATTGGCAAAACGGTACACGTGATGTTGATGGCCGATTTTTACCGTGAAACAACCGATGAAAAGCCCGCGCGGCGCACCACCGTGCCTTCAACGAGAATGATTTCGCTCACAGCCTTTAAAAGACTCGGTTGGTTGATGGTCATTATCGCATTGGTTATAGGGGGTAGTGCCGGCGCCGCCTTTCTACAAGGCTTCAACATCGCACCGGAGATCGCGATTACCGGTCATCGCGGCAGCAAAGTCAAAGCTCCGGAAAACACGTTAAGTGCCCTTCGGCATGCCATTGCCGAGGGGGCTGATTATGCTGAAATCGATGTGATGACCACGGCGGATGGCGTGGTGGTGCTTTTTCATGATGCCGATCTGATGCGCGTCGCATCGGTTAACCGCAGGCTGCGAGACATTCTTTATCATGAGTTGCACGATATTGATGTGGGCAGCTGGTTTGCACCGGAATTTAGCAATGAACGCATTCCCACCCTTCAGCAGGCCATCGATCTTGCCCACGGGCAAATCAAACTCAACATCGAGCTTAAGTTCACCTGGCCGGACCCAACGCTGGCAGCGAAAGTCGGCAACATAATCCGGCAAAATAATTTTGCGGCTAATTGTGTGGTCAGTTCACTTAATTATCAGTCGTTAACGGAAATCAAAGAGAAATTTCCGGAACTCATCACCGGTTTTATCGTCTTTCAGGTTGCCGGGAACCTTCCCCGGATGGAAGCCGATTTTTTGAGTCTCAATGCCGCCAGGGCCACTCCCAGGCTGGTGCGACAGATACACCGTCAAGGAAGGGCTGTGCATGTGTGGACCGTCAATGATTTCAACAATGTCATTTCAATGATCGAAAGAGGGGTGGACAATATCATTACGGATTACCCACAAAATGTACGCAGCTACCTGAAAGCATGGAATGCCCTGTCTGGCTATGAGAAAATCCTTCTGATGCTGAGAAACCTGATCGTAGATATTGAAAGCCCCGTGCCATCTGATCTCTGACAGTGCGGCGGTCACTGCGAACGCAACCGTAAAAAAACGCGCTTTGTTACAGGATAACAATCGGGTATATCGATGAAAAATAAAAAAAATGGGTGGGGACGTAATAAACGCTGGCTTCTGTTTATTGGTTCGATATTTTTGATAACTGGTCTGTGGCAGTTGGTAACAAACCTTTTTCAGGAAGAAGAAAAAGAACTGCGCTCCCAATTGCGGAAAACCATAAAAGAGACATTCCCGGCACAAACAGAAGAATTTATCAAAACCATCGGGCTTTTCTTCTATGAACTGGATCCGACCGCACCCCGCGAAGCAGCGCTGGATCGTAAATCTGTGGTTCTGATTCATGGGCTGGACGAGCCGGGCAAGGTGTGGCAGAGCCTTGCGCCGGCGCTGGAAAAAGAGGGTTTTAATGTCTGGCTGATGCGTTATCCAAACGACCAGCCGATTGTAGAATCAGCTCGTCTTTTCTTCGCAGCCTTGCAGGATCTCAAGCAGACCGGAGTTAACCGTATATCCATAGTCGGCCACAGCATGGGGGGGCTGGTATCGCGCGAAATGCTCACCCGCCCGGAAATAAATTATGATACCTTTGTCCAAAGCGGGCGCGTGCCTGCGGTTGCATCGCTCATTATGGTGGGAACGCCCAACCACGGTTCCCAGTTGGCACGTATGCGTGTGTTTACCGAATTGCGCGATCAATTGGGGCGCTTGACCAAAGGCGAAGCAAGATGGCTATATGGAATTCTTGATGGTGCCGGCGAAGCTAAAATCGACTTGCTGCCGGGAAGTCGTTTTTTAACGGAGCTCAATAGCCGTTCCCATCCGGTAGGGTTAGAAATGTTGATTATAGCCGGCATTCTCAGCCCTTGGAGCGAGGATGATATCAACCGCTGGATGAGAGAATCACACCAGGAACTTTCAGATAATAAACAAAAATGGATTAATGAGCTTGGCAGCTACATGATTGCCATGACCCATGGACTGGGAGACGGTCTGGTGACGGTTGAATCGACCCGTCTGAAAGGGGTTTCCCACCAAATTGTCTCCGGCACGCATCTGTCAATGATTCGAAATGTTAGCCCAATCAGCCAGCGCATCCCGCCGGCGGTGCCTCTTATTATCGAGAGGTTAAAGCGACAATCGCTGTAGTTTTTGCTCTTGCAGTCCACGTTGTTCATCTTTACCAAATTTGGTGCCCAGATCGCAGATAACCGCCTTACATCTGGGAAAATTGAAGCCAGATTTTATTTTTTTACCATCTTTCTTCATTTTGTTTACGATTAATTGGGGTTGAAGCATATACATTCATAAGATCCAAATTACCTTGATCTTAGTTGGGCCACATATGATTCATTCTGATGGTGATCCGGTTTCCATATTTTCATAAGCACGTTCCACCGCCGCATCACAAGGGTTGGCATAGCCAGTGCCGGTGTCGCTGAATGTGAGAAGCAAGAAGGCGGGATTTACAAGCCCTGCAAATAGGCCTGCCCCTGCTCCTGCCAGCCGCCTCCCTCTGGGCAAGCGCGTGACAGCTACTTCGGGTTCAGACAGCGTTCCGCCAATTCGCACAGGATTGGCAAGACTGACCAGACTCGCGCGCTTGGGTCGTGGCGCAATAATTAAATTCAATTCCTCGGTTGCCAGGTCCAGTGTTCCGCTGCCCGCTATGGTGATACGCTGGGTATCCAGCAAAAGATCTTCAATTTCGGCCAGCCCATCCTTTAACTCGACGTGTGTAACAAAGCAGTTAAGCTCGCTCACCGCTTCCCGCTGCCAACGGGGCGAAAGCATTGTCGTAATCAAATCAGCCGCCCATAGATCCAGCATTCGACTCGAAATATTGCCGGATCCACCAACGACTTTGATGTAGCCGTTGGCATTTGCCAGGAATTCGTGTCGGGAGGTACCAGTGCCGGAGAGATCTACATACAGGTTGATGCGGCCGTCCAGAATATCCGTGAGGCCCTTTTGGTATAGCAACAGCCCATAATCCAAGTTTTGGGCGGTGAGTTGAATCTTTTTCATCGGCGGATCAACAGCCGTATTGTATTCAAGCACATTGCGCATACGCGCCCCGGTAAAACCGGTGACAAGGGTTGTTGATTTAAATTGTCCGTTTTTTAAATTAATTTCGGCGGCTAAATCCCCAAAATCGCCGATATCCTCTAATCCTGCATCAATGCGTTCGATCTTGATTTCAAGATCCAAATCCACTGCTGAAAGGACATCCACAGGAAGCGTGTAGTTCGGAATGACACGGCCTCTATCCTTGGACGATGCAGATTCTTGATCGGTATCAACCAAATCCATGTCAGCCAAAGAAATTTTACGCGCCAAAATCTGACCGGTAATTTGGGGGCGCGCTCCACCCTTGAATACGGTTATATCCGCCCGCAGATCACTTTTACCGATTCGCAGATCTTCTTTATAGGTGATGGTTTGGCCGCGTGCTGAGATGTTTCCCTGGGTGCGGAAAGGACCGCTCAGCGGCACGACGAAATCAAACAGAGGATCAAGGCCTTCAATTTCTTTGCCGGACAGCTCATATTTAAGATCAAACGCATTAATGTTGATCGGTCTGGGAAAGGTCCCTTCAGCTTTAAAGCGCGTATCTGTTGTCTGAAGGTCCACCCTCACAGGCAAGGCCTTATCCGTTTGGAGAATTTCTGCTAAATTTCCAGAACTAGCGGTTGCATGAAAAGCAATATCTTGCGCTGTTCCACTGAAAGCAATTGTTATTGGTTGGTCTTTTTGGGCGGCCAGTTTCATGCTTGCGACCCGAATAGTGGCCGTCTGGCTGATGATTTCAGTCGTGTAGCTTAAATCAGCCGGTTGTACTTGAATCGTAAAAGCGGCCTGTTTGCTCAGAGTGCGCAGGCTTTTGCCAGCACTGTTAGCCTGCAAATCAAGTACATCGGCCGTACCGCTAACACTGTTAGGAAATTTCAGTTGCGCGAGGATCTGTCCGACATCAAGCTGTCTAATTTTTGTTTGTAGCGATACGACAGGTGTTTTTCGGCGTTGATTCAGCTTAATTTGACCGTTGATCGCAGCTCCCGATACTTT
>JASJAZ010000164.1 GCA_030066785.1 Desulfobacterales bacterium
GCATTCCGATTCAACAAATCGAGCCGGGTCTCACCCGATCGTTGCGCCACACCGGCTGTGATAATAACCATTTGCGCCGCCGCTAGATCACGATAGGTTCCCGAACGCACCGTGATACTCTCAAAGAAAGCCTGACCATGCATAAGGTCCATGGCCTCACCCTCAGCCCGTTTGCTGTTTTTGTCAATCAGGATGATCTCGCTGGCCAAACCACGCAAAAATATGGCATAAGCGGCGGCAACGCCAACATTACCGGTCCCTATAATCCCAACAATGCGTTTCTGTATCATTTGAAATGTCCCTGCCTCATTAAAAATATCATAAAACTGAATAAGCCTTCTTTTCTAAACACCTAGCAAAATTGTTTATGAATTGATGATGGATTGCATTAAAGATGAACCTTGTTTACCGGAAACAATTTCGGCCACACATTCGTCGTACCGGTGGGCCTCTTTATGCCGGTCCAGTGTCAGCAGATGTTTTACCTGGCGGTTGATTTGCTGAAATCGACGGGTTAGATGCTGGTAGTCTGAAAAAAAATGTAACATACCCTTCAAGACTTCCGGGTCAATGGTTATCGTTTCTGGTTGCCAATCTATGGGATGGTCATTTTTGATGCGCACCATTTCGGCATATATCGGTATGAACTCACCGTAAACCTCGCGGGTTCGCTTGGATACCTCTGGCGGCAATGCCTCGATATCTCCGATCTCGGCTGCAATGGCCTTGTCTATGATAGTATTCAGATTTTTTTTGGTCAGAAAGTTAACATGTGCATTTGCCATCTTGATCGGTTCCTTGACTTGCCACAGTTACGGTATGTTCACATGAAATCAAAAGATAATCTGTTACCCATACCGGTCAAGAGGACAAGACAGACAGATTAGCGAATCTCGGGTCCTGGTCTTCAATTCTCAGAAAACGATTGATAACGAAAAATCCTTGAGTGTTGCGTCCAAGATACATATAAGTTGGATTTGAGCGGCTTGGATAATTGAATGATAAGATTGCCATGAACTTAATGACCATGTTTCTGATTGCCGGTATTTCACCGAAAATTAAACAACTTGACAGCAATCCGCAGCAGTGTTCGGTGTGTGGACAGACACGGGCATATACCCGGCGAGTGGATCACTATTTGAGCCTCTTCTTTATTCCTGTTTTACGGGTAAAAAAGGGCGAAACCTTTGTCATGTGTAATGCTTGTGCGCAGCAAACACATGGTAGTGCCGGCGAATCCGATCGCGGTCGGGAGACAACCGCTGATCGCTGTCAATCTTGTGGTGGCAGGCTCGCGACGAATTTCAAGTATTGTCCGCACTGCGGCAAAAAAACCTAGCTGTTTTTCATAGAGCTCCCCGATTCGCCCTTCTTTTTTTTGGAACCGCCGGTCTATTTTGCAAAACAGAATTGACCAACGCCGGCTTTATTTTTTATTGTTCTTTGCGATAGCGAAATGATAGCTGAATGTTATTATACGAATCCGTAATAATAACTTGAAATGACGCAACATTTCTGTTTGACAAAATTGAATCTAAAACGCTATAGAGAATAGTCATCAAATGGGGCATGTTTTTCATTTCATCTGTTTCACCCATTAATCAGACAATCAAAATCTACAGCGTTTCATCTAAGTCCATCATCAACTGAATCGAAGCCAGCCCTTTTAAAGTGTACACAACTGCCGGTAAACATTGTGTAAATGCCTGTTTTCGAAAACCACTTCAACAGCCTTGCCTGAACGAAAAATAGCGTGTTGTTGGAGTTGGAATAATAGTAAATCGTCTGTTGTATTTTTTTAACCCAACGAAAGGAGGCAGTACCATGGAGGTCACCCGCAGAAAGTTTCTACAAGTATCCGGGGCCACCGCTGCTGGCCTGGCGGTCAGTGGTATGGGGTTTGATCTAAAACCGATTGCAGCCCACGCCCAGATGCTCAAAACCCAGTACGCCAAAGAAACCATATCCATTTGCCCATACTGTGCAGTGGGATGCGGTGTTATTGTCCACACGAGCCGCAAGGGAGATGGCCGCGTGATCAACATCGAAGGCGACCCGGACCATGTCATCAACCAAGGATCGCTTTGCTCCAAAGGCGCATCTCTGGCCCAATTGATCGAAAACGAAAGCCGCATTACGGAACCAATGTACCGCGCGCCGAATTCCAACACCTGGCAAAAAGTATCATGGGACTGGGTCCTGACGGAAATCGCGCAACGCATCAAAAAAACTCGGGATGCTTCCTTTGAAAAAACGAATGCCAAAGGTCAAGTGGTCAATCGGACAACCGCTATCGCCTCCGTTGGCAGCGCAGCACTTGACAATGAAGAGTGCTGGACCTACCAAGCTTTGCTAAGGGCTATGGGGCTTGTCTACGTCGAACATCAGGCCCGCATCTGACACAGCGCCACAGTTGCGGCTCTGGCAGAGTCGTTCGGACGCGGCGCAATGACCAATCACTGGATTGACATCAAAAATAGCGATTGCATCCTTATTATGGGCAGCAATGCCGCTGAAAACCATCCCATATCATTTAAATACGTCACCGAAGCCCAGCATAAGGGCGCGACCTTGATCAGTGTCGATCCTCGTTTTACGCGTACCTCGGCCAAAGCGGACATGTACGCCCCCATCCGCTCCGGAACCGATATCGCGTTTCTGGGCGGGATGATTAAATACATCCTTGACAACAAGCTTTATCACGAAGAATACGTCGCCCAATACACCAATGCGCCGTTTATCGTGAACAAGAAATTTAAGTTTAAAGACGGGGTTTTCTCCGGCTACGATCCCAAATCCCGTAAATATGACAAAAGCGCTTGGGCCTTCGATTTAGATAACAACGGGGTGCCCAAGATGGACCGTTCGCTGAAAAATTCGCGCAGCGTGTTCCAACAACTGAAAAAACATTTCAAACGCTACAACACCAAGACCGTTTCCAATATTACCGGCACCCCGGAAAAGGATTTAAAGCAGATTTATAAAATTTATGCGGCCACGGGTAAAGTCGGCAAGGCCGGCACGATTATGTATGCCATGGGCTGGACCCAGCACACCACAGGTACGCAGAACATCCGCACCATGGCCATCATCCAGCTTTTGCTGGGCAACATGGGTGTGGCCGGCGGCGGCGTGAATGCCCTGCGCGGGGAATCCAATGTGCAGGGATCCACGGATCATTGCCTGCTGTGGCACATCTGGCCGGGGTATTTAAAAACTCCCAGGGCATCCAATGTGTCTCTGGAGGCCTATAACAACAAATGGACGCCGCAAAGCAAAGATCCACAATCGGCAAATTGGTGGCAAAACTACCCTAAATATTCCGTCAGCCTCTTGAAATCCTTCTTTGGTGACAATGCCCATGCCGGAAATGACTTTGGCTACGATTGGTTGCCCAAAGTTGATGATGGCAAGGCGTATTCCTGGCTCGATCTTTTTGATGCCATGTATGACGGAAAGATCAAAGGTTTTTTCGCCTGGGGGCAGAATCCGGCCTGCAGCGGCGCCAATGCCGCCAAGGTGCGCAAAGCCCTTATGAAGCTTGATTGGCTTGTAAATACCAACATCTTTGATGACGAAACGGCCTCATTTTGGCGGGGTCCCGGTGTAGATCCTGCCAAAGTAAAGACAGAGGTCTTTTTCCTGCCGGCCGCCGTTTTTGTCGAAAAAGAAGGCAGTATCACCAATAGCGGGCGTTGGATGCAATGGCGTTACCAGGGACCGAAACCAATGGGCAACAGCCTGCCGGATGGCGAGATCATTTTTGAACTGGGAGAAAAGCTGAAAACGATCTATGCCCAGGGCGGCAGTTTCCCTGAACCGATCCGCAACCTTAAATGGGATTACACCACCGATGGAACGTATGATCCCCACAAAGTTGCCAAGGAAATTAACGGGTATTTTCTCAAAGATGTAACCGTCAAAGGCAAAAACTACAAAAAGGGAACCCTGGTGCCCAGCTTTGCCTTTCTCCAGACCGATGGATCAACCTCATCGGGCAACTGGCTCTATTGCAACAGTTACACCGAAAAAGGTAATATGGCCGCCCGCCGGAGCCAGGAGGATGCCCCCAACAACATCGGTCTGTATCCGAATTTTTCCTGGTGCTGGCCGGTCAACCGCAGAATCATCTACAACCGGGCGTCTGTCGATCGCAAGGGACAACCCTGGGATAAACAACATCCGGTCATCACCTGGACTGGCAAAAAATGGAGTGGCGATGTGCCCGACGGTGGCTGGCCGCCAATGTTGATGGCGGACGGCAAGCCAAACCCTAAGAGCAGGCACGCGTTTATTATGCGCAAGCACGGCCACGGCCAAATCTTTGGGCCAGGTCGGGCGGATGGTCCCTTCCCGGAACACTATGAACCACTCGAGTGTCCCGTGGAAAAGAACCTGCTCAATGCGCAGCGCATGAATCCCACCGCGCCGGTTTTTGGCGGTGAAGCCGATCAGTGGGCGACTTGCGATCCGCGTTATCCGTATGTGGCCACCACGTATCGCGTAGTGGAACACTGGCAGACAGGCGTAATGACACGGCACCAACCTTACCTGCTCGAGATGCAGCCCCAGGTGTTTGTGGAAATGAGTGAAGAGCTTGCCAAGTTGCGAGGTATTAAAAATGGTGAGCGCGTAATCGTTTCTTCGCCGCGTGCGCAACTTGAGGCAACTGCTGTGGTGACGCGAAGATTTCAACCGTTCAAACTGGGCAAAACGGAAGTGCACCAAGTGGGGCTACCATGGCATTATGGTTGGGTAATGCCGAAAAGCGGTAAGGAGGATAGTGCCAACCTGTTGACGCCCTCCACCGGCGATCCCAACACCCGTATTCCCGAAACCAAGGCCTTTATGGTCAACGTTTCCAAAATATAGAGAGGAGGTGATCTTTCATGAGCAAATCATTTCTGATTGACACCACATTGTGTACCGCCTGCCGGGGTTGTCAGGTTGCCTGCAAGCAATGGCATGACCTGCCGGCCGAAGAAACTGTTAACCGTGGCAGCTACCAAAATCCGGAAGATCTCTCCTTTGAGACCTATAAGCTTGTTAGGATGAAGGAAGAAATCGTCGACGGGCGTTTGCGGTGGCTCTTTTTTCCGGACCAATGCCGCCACTGTATCGAGCCTCCCTGCCGCGATGCCGCCGGCGATCCAGCAGCGATTTTCTCAGACGCTGCCTCCGGTGCAGTACTCTACACGGCCAACACCAAGCGCCTCGACCGTGAGGAAATAATTGAATCATGTCCTTATAACATACCCCGGGCTTCTTCAGATGGCGTGCTGGCCAAGTGCGATATGTGCCTAGATCGCGTACAAAATGGCTTAGAGCCTGCATGCGTAAAGGTGTGTCCCACCGGCGCCATGTCGTTTGGCGAACGGGATGAGATTACGGCCAAAGCCAAAACACACCTTGCCGGGGCCAAAAAGAAATATCCCCAGGCGCAGCTTTTAGATCCTGATGATGTACGGGTAATATATCTGACGGCATATGATCCCATGTTATATCATTCCAATGCCGTCGCGGCGGCAACATCCTTTGATGTTACCCGCCAGGTGGCGCTGCGCCGAATGGTGCGGCCCTTGGCCGATCTGATATCGCGTCTATCGTAACCTACTGATATTGACAGGCATCTGCCATGAGCGGGGGGAAGATATTATGCTTCCCCCCGACGCTTTATGAGACCGAATTTTACCCGGAAGTTGCTGAGCCGATGCGGCATGTATCTATTGGTTATCCAAAAACTTACAGGAGATTGAATGCCAACCGAACCAATCATAACCATCGAACAGATTCGTAACGCTGCTCAAAGGCTGTCACAGCTGCGTTCTGCTTATGCTCAAATGCTCTCTTTTTACGGAAACGTCTTCATCTTGCAGGAAAAGGCTAAAGGCGACATCGATTTAGAGCCGATCCAGTTGACACCTGAATGGCAGGCATCGCAGCAGCAAAAAAATATGCCGCTGTTGGGCGTATCCGACTTTACTGTAGATGCGCAGGTCGGCAAACAGCTGCTTTATCAATTATGTGAACTGATTGAATCACATGAAACGGACATGCAGGCATCCGCCCAAGCAGTTTCCATGGCTGTTGCCCAAGGGAAACTTCAATCGGAAATCTTATTTGAAAATCTGCTTAAAGGAAATGACCGCTTTTTCGAAACATCTGCTACGGATACTGGTGCCGATAAAAATGCGCTGGCTTTCGTAGCGTACAACAGCATGGTGCCATCGCTGGAACTTTGTGCCGGGCAGCTTTCTTATTATCTAGATACCGCGGCGGTTTGGCAGAAAGGATATTGTCCCATATGTGGCAGTATTGCCGGATTGGCGGTTTTGGGCGAAGACGGCAAGCGGGAGCTGGTCTGCAGTTTTTGCCATCACCGCTGGCGAGCTCCCAGAATTTTTTGCGCTTTTTGCGAAAACACACAAACCACTCAATTGCATTACTTTTTCGCCGAGAAAGAAAAAGACCTGCGGGTTGATGTTTGCGATCACTGCCAACAATATATCAAAACCGTCGATGGCCGGGTTGCATCACGCCCCATCTATCCGCCTCTGGAGCTGGTTGCCTCATTGCACCTTGACATCATTGCCGCTGATAAGGGATTCAAAGGCGCGGTTCCATTGAACATTCAAAGCTAAACAGCTCCTGCGATTTATGCTGGCAGTAATGCCGTCTTTCAGCGCTTGATTTTATCCAGTTCCACCGCACACCACTCCAGGTCCGGTCGAACATTAATATTCGACACATGAATGGCGCTGATAATCCCCTGTTTGTCAATTACAAACAGTGCCCTTTCGGAAACCCCATCTGACCGGAGCACGCCGTAACGTTGCGCCACCGCACCGTGGGGCCAGAAATCAGACAACACTGGAAACCAGAGTTGTCCCATTTGTTTGGTCCAGGCGTATAGCGTGGGAATATTGTCCACGGTGATCCCCAGCAAGACCGCCTCTTTTTCATCAAAAAGGCTTTTCACGATATTGTATCCCGGCCATTGATCCGAACAGACCGGTGTCCAGGCAGCAGGGACAAACGAAATAACCACATTTTTCTTGCCCCGATACTGGCTAAGGGTAACCGGCTTACCAGATACCGATGGCAAAGTGAAATCCGGTGCCGGCTCTCCCACTTTGACCTTGAGGGTACTGTCGATCGGTTTCAATTGTCCGGGATTAAAAATGTTATCCTTGTATGCTTCTGAAAGCGCCCATGCCAATGAGCTCAGGTTTAAAATGAGTACTGCGGCGACGATAATTGCGTACCTGTGTACTTTCACGACCATCACCTCCCCTTTCATCTGGAAAGACCGGACTTGCGGATAAGATCATCCAGCATGGCACCGGCATCCCGGGGCCCACCGAGTTGAGAATAAAAAACGTTATGGCTGCCGCCGCTTCCAATTCGAACACCTATAAAATAGGGCGTACGTACCTCACCCAATTGCTTGTGGATTTTAAAGTCACTGTCCGGAAAGAGCGGGAAAGGGACATTATAGATATTTTTAAAGTAATTGACTTCAAATGCGGAATTGCCGGCACCGATTCCAATGATTTTTACCCTGTTTTTCAAATTCGGGTCACTTTCAATTCGCTGGTATATTTTATTGATCGTCGGTGCTTCCCTTTGGCAATGGGGACAGTACATGCTAAATATTTGAACAATCACAACATCGGATCGGATTTCCGGTATTTTGAATTGCTCGTTACCTTTCAAACCTAGATACGCTTTATGGGAAGGTTCCTGGGGCACTGCTAAGCTAATGTCGGGTAAAATTCCCCCTTCGGCCGGCGGCTGCGTAGAAGCGGCAACTGCAACGCTTATAAGAATGGCAATCAATAAACACGTCATTAGTATGGCATTCTTTTTCATATCGCCCCTTTTAACTTTTCAAAAATATTACTGATAATGCTTTATCGCAGACATCGGTGGCCGTCAACCGGTTTGAAATATTACGCCGGCCTAAAAGATGCGTATAAAGGTCTCACATTTCAAGAAAAGCTTAATTAAATATTAGCATCAATCTGAAAAAATAACGTATACTTATGATCATTTGACACCACAATGGCCAAGTACGATACAGACGTTTACCTGCAAAAATAAACTACGTTGGTTCGATGTTGTAACGCTAACAGCAACCGGTAACACAAAATAAAAGAACTATCATAAATCCATTTAGCGCTTTACATGCAAGACTCCAGTATTACGTTAATTTGAAAAAGAACCGACCGCATATCTAATCGTAATTATTCGGAGAATGATAAAATGATTTACCTGTTAAGCACTTTAATGCTGACGGCTGTCGGCCTAACTGTCGGTCCCTCTCTGGCAGCGGGCGTGGATCTGGCAGATTATCGCTGGAAAAACCGATTATTATTGATCTTTGCGCCGAATGAGACCGTTAAGGATTTTGCGACGTTCAGCCACCGGTTGAATGCAGAAAATCTCAATGTATTGGACCGGGATCTGGTTGTGTTTCGAATATTCGAAACGGCTTCTTCACGTGTTGACAACCAGCCATTGTCACCTGAAGACGCCCAAGCTTTGCGCCTAAGGTTTGATATTAAACTCGGGCAGTTTACCGTTATTCTCGTAGGAAAGGACGGCGGCGTCAAGCTTATCCAGAAACGCCAAGCAGATCTTGAGGAGATTTTTGATTTGATCGACCGTATGCCGATGCGCCGGCAAGAGATGCGCGAAAAGAGTTAACCACCATGAAGCTGCATCACCTTCACCGCACTCAGGTTCTGCCGATATCTGTAGAAGATGCCTGGCAGTTCTTTTCATCACCGCATAACCTTCCCGCCATTACGCCACCTTGGCTCAATCTGAAAATTTCCGAAGGGGTTTTCGATTCGATGTTTCCAGGCATGTTAATTCGCTACCGCCTGACCCCCATGTTCGGATGGCCAATAACTTGGGTTTCTGAAATAACCCATGCCAAGCCCCCAACCTATTTTGTCGACGAGCAGCGTTTCGGACCGTATCGATTCTGGCACCACCAGCATCATTTTCGCACGGTAAATGAGGGGGTCGAAATGACGGATATCGTCTCATATCAACTTAAATTCGGGCCGATCGGAACATTGCTCCACGCGTCTTTGGTAAAAAAACGACTCAAAGATATTTTTGACTTTCGGCAGCAAACACTCGTGCACATTTTCAAACGGCGCGTGCAACTCGTGAAGCAAGCCGTTTAGAATTCCAATTCAAGGAGCCTCAGCCATGGCATCTGAGAAAATCCTGCGATTAATTCTGGGTGATCAACTAAATTCACAGCACAGCTGGTTTCACCGACCGCAGCCAAATATCGTCTACACACTGATGGAAGTGCGCCAGGAAACCGACTACGTCAAACACCATATCCAGAAAGTCGCCGGTTTTTTTGCGGCCATGCGCCATTTTGCGGAAGAACTTATCCGCCAGGGCCATCGGGTCCATTACTTGCGTCTTAACGATCCGGCAAACGAGCAAAGCTTTGAAAACAATCTGCGTAACCTGATTAAAAAAGAAAAAGTTACCCGCTTCGAATACCTTTTGCCGGATGAATACCGCCTGGACCGTCAACTGCAAAAAGTAGCTGCCGATCTGCCGGTGCCGTCAGCCGTCTTGGACACCGAGCATTTTTTGACGGCAAGATCAGACTTGCAGCAGCTTTTTGCGGGCAAAAAACGCTACCTGATGGAGTCTTTCTATCGCCACATGCGCAAAAAACACGATATCCTCATGGAAAAGGGTAAACCGGCAGGCGGTAAATGGAATTATGATCAAAGCAATCGTAACCGCTATGATGGCGCCGTACCGCTGCCCAAGGCCAAATTATTTAGAAACGATGTCAGCGATAT
>JASJAZ010000158.1 GCA_030066785.1 Desulfobacterales bacterium
AGCATCAGATGCCGTTAGCGGGTCATGGATTCAGCGGTGTGCTAGCTGAAAATTGAGCAATCTCAACGCAAGACGTAAAAAAATTGGTACAACATTACAGTGAACAAGCAGATACCTCATCGTCTTTAGTCGAAAACCAATCTTTATTGCTGACAATTTGATGGCATTCCGGACAATAAAAATAATTCGGATAGCAATTTGATTGGCATCTTCGACAGCGCCGTCCTTCATCCGGCTTTTTCTTATGCCGAACTTTCTTAATCCCCTTTTGGACCAGACGGTACCGCTCTTTATCTCTTTGTCTGCGCCGTTGGCGCTTCTCTACTTGGCAGGATGTTTTGAAACAGTAGGCGGCGGTGGCCTTTTTGGGCGGGACGTGAAACTCATCCCCACATACACGGCAAATACGGCTAATCATTTCTTTTCCCCGATTAAGTTCAGTTATTTAAGAACGCTAAAAATCCAGCAACAATAATACAGTGTGTCTAAAAATAGCGTGACGGGGCAACAACTGATGTGTGGGAAAGGAAATTAAAAATTGTGCTTAAGGGGACATAATAACCATCTCTTATAGGAATGCAACCAGGTGGCGAGATCAAAAAACTACATACTTTTTACTTGATTAATACATACTTTTACCCTATTAGAGGAGTTGGGGCCGACAGAATCTGTATTTGTCATGCTTATTCGCCCCGACTAAATCAGGTGGTTCATTGCTGGCGTGGATCACCTGATTTTTATTGCAAGCATATGCTGATCCGGCCGGGCGGTTTTTCCAAACAACCATAAATGTCCACCCTTCGATAAAATCTAATTTGCACTAAGATTCAGCTATATAGTGCCCGATGGCATGTCTAACTCGCATAAAATAGTTATCATGCCCTGAAGTCGGATGACAACAAGCTAATTTCCAATGTGCGCAGCGGTGAAATTGAGAGGAGTAAACGGTTAACCGGTTACCACGGCTACCATTTACATGGCGGCTGAATAAGTAGGTTATGATAGCAAAGCTTAATCGGTTTGGTTGATATAATTACAAATCTCGACCAGATTTTCGTCAGGATCACGCAGATATACTGAACGAATAGGCCCATTGGCTCCGTATCTATCCACCGGTCCCGCAATAATTTTAATGCCTTTTTGATTCAATTCTTCAATGACTTCTTTAAGGGGTGTGCGGCTCAACAGGCATAAATCAGTCGATCCCGGCATGGCCCACTCAGCCAGGGGTTGAATATCCGTCTGCTGGGTATGCAGATTGATTTTCTGCCAGCCAAACTGCAGCGCTTTGCGACCATCTTCACCCGTCACCTCTTTCATACCCAACACATCCGTGTAAAACTGGCAGGTGCTTGCAATGTCTCGCACGGTTAACACAATGTGGTCGATGGCTTCAATTTCCATTGTTCATAACCTCGCTTTTTCACTGATTGATGGCACACGGTCAGCCATTAATAGGTTGGTTGCTTTTTAGTTCTGCAACACCGTTTTGTCTGATGCCTGCTCTTCATACGTCATTCGTTTTTTGCCATTTTTAATCTTGACTATATAGATCCCCCTAAGGTTAGCCTTGGAAAGCCCGGTGGCCCGATCCAACCATTCACCCGCCAATTCACGTTCCGGCGGAACAGGCGTGCAGTCGAACACCCTTTGATAAAAATGGGCCCGTTTTTTCCAATTTGTGGCGACCAGGTTTGTATGGGCAAACCTCATCGGTATTCCCGGACCCTTTAACCGGTAGCTCATATTCGAACAAACATATTACGGTCCCCTATTTTTAGCGATATAAAGGAAAACAAATCGAAAATCAAGATGCAAGCATTGGCCCTAAAACTTTCAACATAGTGGTAGTGCAACAATAAATCGGGCTGGATTTAATTTAGAATATGAATTTCCTATGCCCCACGTCAAGTTCAGGCAATTGAAAATTTTTAAAATGCCAATGACAAGCCATTAAATAACGGCCTGACATTTCATGAGAAATCGACGCACAAATCCATAACAAGAATCTTAGGTGATAAAATAAGGAGTTTATTTTTTCAGCTGAAAGCTGTCGATGTGTTGAAGCTTGGGTAAGACAAGATCCGTAATCAGGCTGTGATCACTTGAGTAAAGCCCCACCATGATAATGGTATAGACCTTATTTTTTCGGCGAGTTGTAAAAATCAAACCAAGGGGTTTGCCTTTTCTTTCCCGCAAGGCGTAGTAAGATTCATCCCCCCAACCGATAATATTTTTAATTTCCCGGCAGGGCATATTAACGCTGGCACTCATTTTTTTAATGACAAACAGGCCATCTCGATAAGTTTCTTTGGCCTTGGCTTCGGTCTTATCAACCTCCAATTTGGCACTGAAAAAAAGTTTGTTGAAGCGATCATCATCGCGACGATCATATTCATATTTAATATCGTAAGCGCCGTTGATCCATTTTTTAATAAACGCTTTTTCAGCATCCCCGGATAAATCAAGTTTCAAGTGATATACCATTAGATCTTCGGCCATCAACAGAAAGGGGTAATCTTTAGGATTGATATTTTCGGATGTTGATAGAAAAGCATGTGCCTGGGCAATACTAATTAAGAGGAGAATGGTGGTGGAGATGATAAACTTTTTGAACACATGATTATTTCGGGTGGCAAACAGCCGGGAACACTCAAAAAAAGAGATAATCATAGTATGATCATCTGCATAACATTTAATTTTTTATTTGAGAGGTATCAATTAATTTAAAAATATCGAATATAGTTTACCCGAAACTGAGTCATCAAAATTTGACGCTTTGGTTTCTTCACAATCGTCCAGCATTTCCAAGTGTCGGTTGTAAAGGTCCAACAACAGCAACGGGTCAACTTTTAAATGGTGTTTGCGGATAACTTCGTAAGCCTCTCTTGGGTTGTCTTTCATCCTTTCAATCTCGGCATACATGGCATTAGGTCCTTTGTTTATTGACAGCATCGGCCGAATAAAATCGGCTTGTTTCACAACCTATAGTTATTTTAAGCAATATTTATGCCATATCTGCATTAACAGTATAATTGGGTCTAATTTTGGCAAAATTCATCATTTCGGGGATCAAAAACGTCTGTATCAGACTGTTATTAGGACAAATTATGCAAAGTAAAATCTTTTTTAGAGAAAAAACTGCCCAATTTTGACAGTGAAGTGTCATGGTTTTGACAATTTGTATAATATAATTCACATCGAAACCAAAAATTGACCACGATGAAATCTGCCAACATTTGGCGTTTTAGTTTACGGTCGATAGTAAGGTATTTAAATGGATACAATAATTAGAATAACGATCGTTATCGGAATAGGATGGCCTGCAAACAACGCAGGTAAATGAAAGGAACTTTTTTGCCTAAATCGAGCGGTAAAATTATACATCGTTAAAATTTGGCTGTCAGTGATGATGGCTTGTGCAAAAGAAAAAAGTGCCAGGGATAGTAGCGTCGCAACTGCCTGGTGTAAAGTAGGTTGACACCCTGATCACAAAATGGTTTTTGTGACGGCTCAAATTTCAATCGAGCACGACAGGATATCCATCCGTCCATTCTTTCAAAATATGCCGGTCTTCTGTGCTGCGGCAATATCACAGAAGACCGGCATATGAACCATCACACCGAGTAAGTCGATGAGGTCGTATCACCGCCGCGACCGGTCCAATTGGTGTGAAAAAAATCTCCCCGGGGTTTATCAATGCGCTCATACGTATGCGCGCCGAAGTAATCCCGTTGCGCCTGCAACAGATTAGCCGGCAGTCGTGCTGTCCGATATCCGTCGAAATAAGCCAAGGCCGCTGTAAAGGCCGGTACCGGAATGCCGTTGGCAACCGCCGCTCCTACAACGCGGCGCCATCCGGCTTGGGCGCTTTCAACCTTTTCTTTGAAAAATGGATCGAGCAACAGATTGCCTAACGCCGGATTGTTATTAAAGGCAGCTTTTATTTCTCCCAAAAAAACGGATCTGATGATACAGCCGCCCCGCCACAACATGGCGATTCCACCATAATTAAGGTCCCAATCATATTCAGCGGCCGCTGCCTTCAGGAGTAGAAAGCCCTGTGCATAGGACACAATTTTTGAGGCATACAGCGCATCATGAATATCGTTGATAAATGCCTCTTGGTCGCCTTCGAATTTAGCGGTGGGACCACTGAGAATTTGAGATGCCTGTAGCCTTTCCTCTTTCTGGTACGACAAACACCGGGCAAACACGGCCTCACCAATCAGTGTGAGTGGTATGCCCAGATCTAACGCTGAAACAGCGGTCCATTTGCCGGTGCCTTTCTGGCCGGCAGTATCAAGAATTTTATCAATCATGGGTTGGCCATCGTCATCTTTATAGGCAAAAATGTCGCGGGTTATTTCAATGAGATAACTGCTGAGCACACCCTCATTCCACTCTTTAAAAACGGCATGCAGTTCATCCGCATTTAATCCCAGCAAATTTTTCATGATTTGATAGGCTTCACAGATTAACTGCATATCGCCGTATTCAATCCCGTTGTGCACCATTTTCACAAAATGTCCGGCACCGTTTTCGCCCACCCAGTCACAACAAGGCGCACCATCATCAACCTTGGCGGCAACCGATTGAAAAATCGGTTTAACGTGTTCCCACGCGGCACTGGATCCACCGGGCATTATGGCCGGCCCCCATAAAGCGCCTTCCTCGCCCCCGGAAACGCCTGTTCCGATGTATAATAAGCCAGCCGCTTCGACTTTATCGGTTCGCCGGATAGTATCGGGAAAATGGCTGTTACCGCCATCGATGATAATATCACCCTTTTCAAGCAGCGGCAGCACCTGATCGATAAACACATCGACGGGCGCACCGGCTTTGACCATGATCATGACTTTACGCGGACGCTTTAGAGCAGCAACAAAATCCTCCACTGTTCGGGTTCCGATAATATTTTTACCTTTTCCACGCCCCTCGACAAAACTATCGACTTTATCCGTTGTGCGGTTGTAGACCGCCGCAGTAAATCCATTGCGTTCCATATTGAGCACAAGATTTTCGCCCATTACGGCCAAACCGACGAGGCCAATATCTGCCTTAGACATTTTGATCTCCCCCTTTGTATCGCTCGTTGTTTTAAAACCGATGACAAATCGGCTTAGAGATGTTGGATATGGCCAACAATCAGATTATATGTGCAAACCAGTAAACCCACTGAATGAGAAAAAATTTTGGGGAATAATCGCAGCATTTGCTGCATACCGATTACATCAGATAGCGCCAATTTCCGCTCATCGCTGTATGCGCGCCGAGCCGCCTTCAGCAAAAGCTTCGACTTGCTCGCGGGTTGCCATGGATGTGTCACCCGGAAAAGTGGTTAGCAACGCTCCGTGGGCCCATCCAAGCTTGAGGGCCTCCTCCGGCGGTTTCCCACTGAGCAACCCATAGAAAAGCCCCGAAGCAAAACCATCGCCGCCGCCGACGCGATCAAGCACATCAAGTTCGGCCGTGGGCGCCATATAACTGTCGCCATCCAACCAAAGCACAGCGCTCCAACTGTGGCGATTGGTAGAATGCACTTCCCTGAGGGTCGTGGCGACCGCTTTGACATTGGGCAATCTGGCGGTGACGGTTTCCATCATGCTCAGAAACACAGAAGGATCCAATTTTGATTTTTTCTCGACATCGGGACCTTTTAATCCCAAGCCGAGCTGCAGATCTTCTTCATTGCCCACCAGTACATCGACATGTTCGCAGATCCGACCAAATACTTCCGGTGCTTTATCCGCGCCGCCCATGGTGGCCCATAATTTGGCTCTAAAGTTCAAATCAAAAGAGGTGACGGCTCCGGCCTCTTTAAACGCTTGCATGGCCTCAATCACCAACTCCGGAGTGGTCTCGGAGAGGGCTGAAAATATGCCGCCCGAGTGAAACCAGCGCACACCCTTACTGATGATATCATGCCAGTTGAAACTGCCCGGCTTTAAAAGCCCCGCAGCTTCATTGGCACGGTTATAGAAAACCACCGGCGCACGGACACCCTTGCCCTGATCGCTCCAGACCTGTGCGATGTTGGGCCCACGAACGCCATCGTGTTTGAAAAGACAATAGTAAGGCGTAACACCCGCTTCCCGCACAGCATTGCTGACCTTCATCCCAATGGGACTATCCACCATAGCGGATGCGATGGCCGTGTTTAAATGAAAGCAGCGGGAAAGGTTGGTGGCAACATTGTATTCGCCGCCTGAGACATGCAGATCATATTTGGTGGCCATTGAAAATGGAATAATGCCCGGATCAAGCCTGGTGACGAGTGCTCCCAGCGATAGAAAATCATGGGTACGATTATCAGATGACGGAATACTGAGCGCTGCCATAATAACCTCCTAAAATTTTTTATTTTATTGGGTCAATTTTAATACAAGACTGAGCTTAAAGCTTAATGCCAAAATAATTAACAGCGTTTCGAAAACAGATGTCTTTCACCATTTCACCGATAAGCGGCAGGTCATTGGGAAGTTCACCATTTTCGACATCGACTCCCAAGAGGTTGCACAACACTCGGCGAAAGTATTCATGTCGTGGATAAGAAAGAAAACTGCGCGAATCGGTCAGCATACCGACGAAGCGGCTTAATAGCCCCATGTTGGCCAATATCTTCATCTGTTGTTCCATACCGTCTTTCTGGTCATTAAACCACCAGGCGGAACCGAACTGCATTTTGCCGGGAACCGAGCCGTCTTGAAAATTTCCAATCATTGTGGCAATCATCTCGTTATCCCTGGGATTTAGCACGTACAAAATCGTCTTGGCCAATTTACCCTTGCGCTCCAAAGCGTCCAAAAGCCGTGCCAGTGGTCGGGCAATTTCAAAATCACCCATGGAATCATAGCCCGTATCCGGACCCAACGTTTGCAAGGCCCGGGTATTGGTGTTGCGTAAAGCCCCCAGGTGAAACTGCTGGGTCCAGCCTTTCTCAGCATCCAGCTGAGCCAGTTCAATCAGCATGGCTGATTTAAAGCGGCGGATGGCCTGCGGCGCCAGTTCTTTTCCAGAACGAACCTGGTCAAAATCGCGAACAATGTCTCTTAACGTAAAATCTTCAGCATAGGGTTGTTCAATGCCATGATCGGAAAGCCGGCAGCCCATTTGGTGAAAATAGGTATGTCGGTTCTGTAGTGCCTCTCTAAACTTATCGTACTTATCAATGGTCATATCGGTGGACGCTTCCAATTGATCCACCCAGGCGTTAAAGTCCTGAGGAGATTCCACCGCCATGGCCTTATCCGGCCGGAAAGCCGGCAGCACTTTTACCGGAAAGTTCGCCGAATTCATGATCGTGCGATGGTGCTCCAGGCTATCCACCGGATCGTCGGTGGTGCACACCACGCGCACATCCATCATTTGCAGGATGCCGCGTGTGCTAAACGCTGGCGTTTGCAGTTTTTCCGTGCAGGTATCAAATACTTCCTTGGCTGTATCCGCATTAAGCAACTTGCCGCTGATACCGAAATAGCGTTTCAGCTCTAGATGGGTCCAATGGTAAAGCGGGTTGCAAAGGGTTTGGGGAACCGTTGCTGCCCAGGCTTCGAATTTCTCAAAATCAGTTGCATCACCGGTGATGAAGCGCTCATCAACACCGTTGGCCCGCATGGCCCGCCATTTATAATGATCGCCATAAAGCCAAATTTGGGTCAAGTTGGCAAAGTTTTTATCTTCCGCTATTTCTTTTACCGGTAAATGGCAGTGATAATCATAGATCGGCATGACCTTGGCAAACTCGTTGTACAATACTCTGGCCGTTTCGGTTTGAAGTAAAAAATCTTCAGATAAAAAAGGTGTCATCAGACGCTCCTTATTATTTCACATTTGTGGATGCCAATCGGTAGAGCATTTCACCGGCATGGTCCACAAATAAAATGCCATCGTCTTCCCGCCCCTTATAATCCTCAATCTGGATCGTTGCGGGATCCATATATCCCAGGTTCAAGCGATCACAACGCTTCTTTGAAATGCCCGTGGCTAAAACCACCTCAATGCGGGGTTTCTCTTCTCCGTTAACATACGTCCCAGTACCGCGCACATGTGTGGAATGTGCGAGCACACCGCGGGGGACATTTCGGAAACGATGCATATTAGCTAGAAAATAATCGCGAATATGGTAGCCGATCGCATCAAGGTCCCTACCCCAGGTACGCGACACCTCGGAAATATGCGGACCATAGATAATCAAACGACCGCCATCTGCCACCACCTGTTCCAACTTGTACATCACCTTACCGGCGGTCCAGATTTCATCATACATTTCAGGAGCACGACCCAATACGATCTGAAATGGCTCGTCTTTGGTTTTTATATGAATTTGCGCCGACAGATCGGCTGCCTGGGACCAGGCGGCCTGAACATCGCCGGTATAAAGCCCGCAAAGGGAATTATCCGGTGATGCAACCATTGCCAAGCAGTGAACTGGCATCTGGATCATTTCCATGGCGCGGTCAATGGCTCGCCGCACTGGTGTGTGCTTGATCCCGATGGTCTTTGCACAGGTAATCACCGCTCCCAACCAGTGAAAGAAATGCAGGAAATCGCCCCCGGAAATGCCTGGAAAGATATATTTGGCACCACCGGAAAATCCCACCACTTCATGGGGAAATACCGGTCCAACAATAATGATGTGGTCGTAATCATAGATCTTGCGGTTGACCGCCACCGCAACCCTTTCTCTCAGCAGTCCTCCAGAGATATCCTTAATCTCATCTTGGGTAAGTTCGCCGATTGGTTGCAAGGTTTCAGGCAGGTCCCAGCGATGATTGAATAATTGGGAGTCCAACGGCAATGCGTCTTGTGTATTGCCCGTCAATCCAAAGAGTGCCCGAATATCTGCTTGGAGCATGGGAGTATGCGTTCCCAAGGCCACCATGAAATCTAATTGTGTCGCTCTTTTTCCAATGACATTTCCCAGTGTGCGAACCATTAACGGCAGCGGACAGGTACGGGTGGTATCGGGTGTCAGCACCAGCACGCGTTTATTCTTAAATAAATCGACCGGAATTCCACTCGCCACAATCTCCAGCACCTCATTTTCTGTCAATTTTAAATCAGGCGCACCCTTGCCCGAAACCATTATAAAAGACTCCTGTTTTTGTATTTTTGAAAGATCTGTAAAACATCCAAAAAATAAAGCGAATGGTGAAGTTCTGTTTATCAGATCGTGTGAGCTAGATAGCCACCGTCAACCGGAATGGTCACACCGGTGACAAACCCGGAGGCTTGATTGCTAGCCAGAAAAAGCGTCACGCCCATCAACTCATCCAGTTCTCCGAACCGACCAAACGGCGTGTGTGCGATAATCGCTTTTCCACGTGGGGTATATTCACCCGTTTCTTGATCGACAAGCAGGGCGCGATTCTGTTTGCCAAGAAAAAAGCCGGGGGCGATGGCATTGACCCTAATTTTGTGGGGCGCAAACTCAAACGCTGCACCCTGGGTCAGGTTTAAAACGCCGGCTTTGGCAGCATCATAGGCCCAGACACCTGAAAGTGGCTGGTAAGAGGTCATGGATGCGAGATTAATAATGGTACCTTTGATTTGGTTCTGTATCCAATATGATCCGAATACTTTGGTAGGTGTCATGAGCCCAGCAATAAGGTTTAACCGTAGCACCTCTTCAAACTGGCGGATATCGGTCTCAACCAATGGGGCTTTACCCAGATTCCCTCCCACGGCATTGATTAATATTTCTGGTGATCCAATGGTATCAGCGGTAAGAGCCAGCGCTTTGACAACATCCTCCTCAACGCCGGTGTCTGCCTGTAAACCTTTTACTTGCTGGGTTGAATGCTTTGTCTCTTTAAGCTTTTCCAGGGCCTGATCAATTGAAGCTGATGAGCGGCTCAAAATCATCACATTCGCACCTGCGATCAACAGCGCCCTGGCCATAACGGTCCCAATGGCGCCCGCGCCGCCGGACACTACCGCGGTTTTGCCCGTTAGATCAAAAAAGTCTTTAAATGCG
>JASJAZ010000159.1 GCA_030066785.1 Desulfobacterales bacterium
GTTCAGCTGGATGTGCAAATTTTAAAGATTAGGTAAAGGTATTGTACCGAAAAAACTATCAATCAACCAGTGACTTATTGAGATATTCGGTACAATCAGATCAGATGAAATCATTACCGATTTGTTTTGAACATCTGAAATTTAGCTGGGAAACTGTGAATTTGTCAAATCGACTGATGATTTGAACGGTGTTTATAGGATTAATGGGATGTTTAAATGTGGTTGATTACAATCGAAAATCGCAGGAATTTTAAAACTGATTTTTACCGAATTGTGGGAGAAAACCCACGTTTCATGCAAGATATTTTGTGCAGGATATCCAATCGTGATGATATGTTGCGGATAACATGCAACGGCCACAATATATTGATGCTCAACTCAGGCTTTGATTTGGCATCGTTGAGTTTGGAGTAGAAGCCTAAGGTCGTGATTAGGATGGTAATCCTTGAGTGCAGCAGTTCTAAAAAATATACCATTCGTCATTAGTGCGATCCGCCTGCTGCATTCCTCCGCCTGTTGGCTTCTACACAGGCCAAGCACTAATGGTTTTATGCCTAAGGCTCCCCAAGCTGATCTTCATTCACCCTCGGTGCTTTTTCGCACACCCCTTCCGCGTTATGCTCGCCATGCGTGGCAAACTGTTGTGTAAGAGTTCAGCTACGTCCATAAAATGCGAACAGGACTCGTCGACAGTCTGGATTTCTCTGAGCTTAGTCCCTACCGCGCTTCTTTTTCCCCTTTGAGGCGCCGGACGTCTGCTTCGAGCAATGCAATCTTTCTCCTCAGCTCTTCAACTTCTGAAGCGCCCATGTCGGACGGGGTTGCTCCAAGTTCATCCATAGGCCAAACCGGCTGGTAAAACTTTTCGCGAACCCCAAGGTTCAGTATGTCCCATCGGCTGTAGATTCCATTAAGGTTGATGATCGATTTGGCGGCGGCATTCAACTTCAGGTCAATGTCGCCGTAGACAATGGTTTCCTTATCGGTCTCAGGACCGGCGACAATCTGGCCAAATGGGTTGACGATACAACTACCGCCGAAGGTTTGGTCGAACGCGTGGTTGTCATAAAAATCCGTGGGGATCTGGTCTGGCGGTATATAAGTACAAGATGCCACGGCCCAGAGAGCTCCGGACGCAGCGAGAGACTGGGTCATGACCGGTATTGTGGTTGTGAGCTCTTCAGCCCCCCCTTTGTAGCCCGGCCATAACAGGCAATGCACGTGAGAACCCTGGACGATCAGGTTGTATCGCAATAGCGGATGATAGTGCTCACCACAGATCAACCCACTTAACTTACCAAAATTAGCGTCATGTACACGAAGATTAGCGCCACCATCCCCTCGCGTATGGAAAAAGAGTTCCTGTACGGTAATGCAGACTTTTCGGTGGGTACCCAGCACTTCACCTTGCGGGCTGATAAAAAGGATCGAATTGTACATCCGGCCCTCGTACTTGGCATCTCGCTCGTTAATGCCCATGACGACATATGCGTTACTGCGCTTAGCGGCTTGACAGAGGGCATCAGTCTCCCGGCCGGGGACCTCAATGGAGTGCCTTAAAAACTCTGCCCACGTACCTGCCCACTCGGGCCCTTGAGCCAAATTGATGGACCAATACGGATAGCCAGGGAGAAAGGTTTCGGGGAACACAATCAGGGTGGCGCCATTGTCTGAGGCCTCGGTGATGAGCCCCAATGCTTTCTCAAGGGTTGCTTGCGAATCAAAGTAGTTTGGCTTGTTGAGGTAGACCGGTGCAGCCTGAACCGCAGCAGCACGAAACTTTTTGTAAGCCATCATTTTCAACCTCCTTGGCTAAGTTGTTAGTATTCCACGATTTCACAAATGCCCGTCGTGAGGGGTCGTGCAGTATATCCTCGTCGCCCTAATCTGGCAAGGCTTCGGGTTCGCTGGCCTGGTTCTCGGAGGCATCGCTGTGATCTTGCAGACGCGCAGTTTCCGGTGTTTCAGTCGCCACGATTGCACCTCCGCAAATAATGGTTAATGATGGGAAGTTCTTAATTAATATTTTGAAGGCTGTGTACTAAATTTAGGTTAAACAAATTGCGTTTAGGGAAGATTAATTCCCATAAATAATGGATACGAAATTTGGTGGGATTGATAATTGATTGGATGGAATGATGGAATATAAAACATCTTCGAACGGAAGATTTACCGAGATAATGGGCACTTTAGTGATACTGCCGATATGAAAAGGAAATCAAAAGCTTTTCTGATCGGGTAATCACCCCGATTTAAAGTTGAAACTACCACAGGCTTCAAAGAGGGTTTAGAAACCTATGGATAACATGCAATGATTCTGAACGTTAACTTTGGTATTATGTGTTCAGGCGATTATCTGATATTAAATATTCGGTTTGTTTACTGAGGATTACACTCACGGTAATTTGAAGGTTCCTTTGGCTCTATGACAGACTTGAAAGGTACCCTCGCTTATAGGTTTTCCTCTCGCAATTGGAACAGCGATCGGTCCTCCCCCAGTGATTCCCTGCCATTTCCCAGTGCCGTGCAAAAATTTCCATTGACCATCTTGCCCAATTCTGGTCCCTTCTCCGACAATGATGTCACCATCGGCGTCCATATATTTGCAAAAGCCTACCTGATATAGAATGCCTTTCACAATTTTACTAGTCCCAAAGCAGCGGTATGACATACCATGAAATATTTTATTTGCATGGTTGGATATTGTCATACCGTCACCTTGATAGTTAAAAACGACTAATTCTTTGGATGTTAATAAATTTGATGCTTGCCCCGACATGCACATCGTAAGGTCATATGGTTCATCTGCATGGGCCACCGACATCAAAAGAAATACCACCAGGATTGAAGTTGCCAGGGTAAATTTTAATCTTTTGCTTGTTCTCATGATCTTCCTCCTGTCGTTTGACAATACGAATGAGATAAAATTATCATGGCTCGCGCGCTACCCAACATGGCAAAAATATTCCGGATAGGTGCAATGCAAGCATAATTTGCCTGGTTTTTCCATATGCCTATACTTAAGTTTGGGGCCAATAGTCAAGTTAGCGGCAAGTATGCGATTGCAGTTCTCAGCGCCATCATTTGCCTTCGATACTTTTCGGAATATTTTATACAGAGGACACAGTGGTGTGGCGAATTTCAGCTAGAATACAGAAAATTACAGCAAGTCAGATGTAGATCCGTCCCGAGTGTTAAAAAAGCACCGATACAATACCTGCAAACTCGAGGAAAATGAAGCATCAAAAGGGTGTTGCCGGTCATTTACTTCTCACCTTGGATTTTAGTTTATCAATTTGTTGCCTTAATCGATTAAAATGATGATGAAAGCTCGGAGAGACTATTTGAGCACCGGCCCGAATGAACGCCGCCGCAACATTAATACCCAAAAATGCCAAAACAATGAACGACACATAGGCGATAATGGAAGCGCCCTGTGTGGTGACCACGAATGGTGCATCATTAAAAACGAATAGGGTGGTATCTTTAAGCTGATTTGTTAGATAATTAATAAACGCATTTTTCTCTAAATGCTGATAAACTCTCAACGCTTCCCTGGCAACAAATAAGCCGGTGAAAGTTCCGATAATAATTAACATGCTTCCAAGGCTCAGAACCCAGCGGGGTAATTCAAATTTATCAGACTCTTTTCTTTCTATGTCCATTTTACCAACTGATTTCATGATTATTTGTAAATTTGTGCAACAATCTGATTAGAGAGCATGCGCAAAGATCATTTTAATAACGAAGTTAACGTGATTATTGAGGTAAAGAACACGAAGCTGGGTGATCACCCTAGCGCCCTTCGCTGTAGGCTTCCACTTCACGTTGCATGATATCCTTCAGGGTTCCACGTCGTTCAATAACATTGACCGATCCATCTTCGCAAACAAGGACCGAGGCCGGCAGGTTCATGGAGTTGTATTCGTTTTTCATTGTATGCGAATAGGCCCCTACGCAACCCATGACCATCAGATCACCTACGCTGAGCTCCTCAAATTCGCGTGGTTCTAAAATGCCGGAGCCGTCATCCTTGACCGTAAATACATCTCCGGATTCGCACAGGTAACCGGCCACGACGTAGGCATGTTTGTCGGAACCGGCCCCAGGGTTGCGCCGGGCAAATCGAATGGGATGAAAAGAACCATACATGGAAGGGCGAATATTGTGATTCAATCCGGTATTGACGATCACAAACCGGTAATCCGGCGTTGATTTGACGGCCTGCACTTCGGCCAGCAAGGTGCCGCTGTGCGCGACGATATATCTTCCCGGTTCGATTTGGAGGGTGATCTCGCGTCCCATCTTTTGCGAAAACGCTTCCATGCTTTCGGAAAGGGCCTTGCCCCAATCTCTAATGGGCATCGGTTTTTGTTTGGTTTCATTATACACAACCGGGAGCCCGCCGCCGAAATTGACAAATTGCAGGTCGGGAAAGGTGCTGGCAATAGCAAGCGTAAGGTCTTTGATCCGCAACCAGGGCTCAATGCTGTGGCCGCCTGATCCGATGTGGGCATGCACGCCGATAATTCGAAGGCCTGCGGCCTTTGCAATGGACTTGGCGTCTTCAACCTGATCGAAATAGATGCCGTGTTTACTGCTGGGCCCACCGGTGTTGGTTTTGTTGGTTTCACCACTGCCTTCACCCGGATTCGTACGTATGGAGCACACCGTGCGCCCCGGAACCTTTCCCAACAATCGAATCTGGTCCAACGATGTGCAGTTGATTAATACTCCCCGCTGAACAAGTTCCTCATACACCGCGAAAGTGGCGCCTTCCCCGGTGTAATAGATTTCCTCCGGCCGAAATCCTGCGCGTAGCGCGCGCAACACTTCATTTAAGGACGAGGCATCGATCCAGTAACCTTCTTCACGAATAATTTTTAGAATCGCTTGCAGGGTCAGCGCCTTGCAGGCGTAGCGAATGACGGTGTGTGGATAGGTTATGGATGTCTTTATTTCGCGGCATCTGCTGCGAATCATGGCCTCCTCGAAAACATACAGCGGGGTGTGATAAGTGTCGGCCATTGTAAAGAGTTTTTCATCTGGGATCTGGGTCATAATGGTGCTCATGAATGTTTCCTTTGTTTATTCGGTTGCCGGCAAGCACAAAAAATTTAATAGCTTACATCAGAAGAAATGAAGCACCCGCCGGGTTATATGCTATGGACCTAGTTATTCATTTTTTTTCAGTTGCTGGCCTGTTTCAAGAAAATAATTCATCGATTTTTCCCAAAAGATAACGGCTTCAAGAAATGTTTCCTCGGTGAAATTTTCGATAAAGCTGTTTCCTTCCGGGGAAAGACTTGTGTAGGTGTAAGCAATATCGACATACGCGTTATTCTCATCTTTGGATATGACCGCTATTTTCAACACACATGTTGTCGCGTTAGGCGTAAATCGCGTAAATTCTACCTCAGCTGTTTTAACATCATGTTTGGTCACGACCCAGATGGTATCTGTATCACCGTGATGCGGTGTGCGGAAAACGGCGCCCTCCTCAACCAAGCCGGAATCGGAATAGATCATCTCATACCGCCATCCATCCAGCCATTCGGCTTCACGCACGGGACACAGGAGCGGAAACACAACGTGGGGCGCCGCATTGATCGTCTGGCGGTATTTTCTGGTGATTCTTTCAGGGCGGAATGCTTTGGTATTCAAACTTATGTTCCTTCCGCATAAATTAGCTTCGCGCTTGCTTCGCTAGCAGACAACGCGTCCTAAAGCCTTTTGCGCCAATCTACTCTACACATTAAGTCATTTTTATTCACGCCAATACTCAGGTCGATCCAATACATCGGCACATATTACCCGCCCGGCTACATTTCCAATCACACCGGAACGAAGCTCCTGCACCATCCAGGCATTCGCATTCACTTCTGGTATCGGATAGGGCGCCTCAAATCCAAGTGCACCCGCCGGCCTGAATCCATGACGGGGGTAGTATTCCGGATGCCCGAGAACAAAAACCAAGGCTACGCCTGATTGGGTTAATCGCTTTAATCCCTCATTTATGAGTTGACCGCCAACTCCTTGCGATTGGGCTTCGGGAATAACGGCCAGCGGCGCCAGTATCACAGACGGTACCGTATCTTTGGCGTCCATAATGCGAGCGTTGCTGAAAAGGATATGTCCGACGGCATCATCCTTGTTAACCGCTAAGAGAGATAATAATGGCACGGCACTCGGATCATTTAATAGGCCCTTTACAAGATCGACAATTTCAGGACCTTCTGCCTCACCGAACGCCTTGCTTTCAACTTGCAGCACATCGGTCAAATCTAAATCTGTGGTTTTGCGTATTTCCAATTTCTCTCCTGATTTCTTATTGATAAGTTGCCAGATTTCGACATCACTTAAGGGGGATATTTTTAGCCTCGCCCTTGTGAGTCTGGTAAATATCAGACATATCGTCATATATCTGTTTGATGCGCTCGACCCGCTTTAGGAATTGAGTTTTGGAGGGCGCATCGCAATTGTTTATCAGATCAACGACGCTGAAGGCCGTCCAATAATCATTCTGACGCGCATATCCACCGGGATCATGTTTAAATACTGCTTTTAATATTTTGAGGTCATGGCCGATCTTGAAGGCATCGCGGGAATCTTCGTGGCTAAAGAGATAATAAAAGTTATCATAGCCGGCCCAGGCAATTGCTGAAGAGCACAACGTACAAGGCTCGTGCGTTGAGAAAAAAAGGATATCTTTAGGATCCACGCGTTGTGATTCATCCCTGTTAACCATTTCGTAATATTGATTGATCGTATAAATTTCTCCGTGCCAAAGGGGGTTTTCGGTTTCATGGTTGGTGCCGACAATAACAGTGGATAAATCGGCTTTTTTCAGCATGGCGGCGCCAAATATTTTATTGCCCTGCCTGACGCCATCCTGAGTTAGAGGGATAATTTCGGTCTCCAATACGGAGAGCAGACGCTCAATTAGATTTGGATCGCATCCGGCAAGTTCACCGGGCCGTTTGCGGTCATTACCGCGTGCAGTACTTGCAGAGTTTTTGTTTTTAAACGATTTTGTCATGATATGTTAGCCGGTTCAATTTTTGAATTTTCGTGCAACAAGCGATGATAATCATCCGGATAATCCATATCTTCAAATATGCCCGGATCATCCACTGGGATTTCAATAATGTGTTCGGAAAACATGTCCAATACGGCACGTAAACCACCGCGATCTTTTGCTTGCAAAATAGCAGGCAACAGATGCATGGGAATCAATGGCGGCCGCCCGCGTTTGCCGGCATGGCTTGGATAAATGATGTTACCGGGATGCACCTGATAGGCACGTATTAGCGTGCCAATAATATCTGTAGTTACCAGGGGCATGTCCACCGGGTGAACAAAAAAGGCGGTGGTCTTTTGGGGCAGAGCCTTCAAACCGGCTTTGACAGATGAGAACATCCCCTGACGGTAGTCTGGATTGAAAACAGCGCGGGCGGTTGTATTTGCAATAATTTCTTGTAATTGATTGAAACGATGGCCACCTACCACAATTACCGGCGCAACCGATGCAGCTGTGAAAGCCGCAATGACCTTTTCAAGAACCGTCTGGGTGCCAAATGGCAATAGCGGTTTGAATTGTCCCATTCGCGATGATAAACCAGCAGCCAGTATGACACCGGCAACACGTTCCTTATCTTGGTTCGCAACAGTTGTTGGTTTCACTTTCACCATCACGGTATTATTTTGAAGTTTATTTAGCAGAGCTTATGACGTAAGCGCTGCTATGGCCATTTTGTTCTATATACGGTTTGCTATCATGCGCAAGCGTTTGGCAATTTGGAACAGGACGCAAGTTAGGCCGCACGTTAACAAATATTTTTAATATAAACAATTGGTTATTTGTTGACATCCGTTTTAGTTGATAATATTGAGCGGCAGTACTTTGCTGATCCTTTTTCAAAAGCCCGGTACGGTTTGTTTTACTGTAGGTCTTATGTGATTGATACTAACGGGCCGCCGATTTGAATCGATTTTTATACGTTATTTACTAAGAATTGCAGCACGCATAATCACTAAAATTAGGAGCAGATTATTTATGGCGTCAATTGATTTTTCCAAAATTAATGTATTAGCTGAGAAATATAAACCCGACATGACCGCATTTTTACGGGATATGATTCGTATACCGAGTGAGAGCCGGGGTGAAAAAAACGTTATCCAACGGATCAAGATTGAGATGGAAAAAGTCGGTTTTGACAAGGTCGACATCGATCCCATGGGTAATGTGCACGGCACCATCGGCAAGGGCGCGTGTCTGATTGCCATGGATGCCCATATCGATACGGTTGGTGTGGGCAACCGGGACAATTGGGAGTATGATCCCTATGAGGGATTTGAAGATGCGGATGTAATTATTGGCCGCGGGGCCAGCGACCAGGAGGGCGGTATGGCCTCAATGGTGTATGCCGGAAAAATTATTAAGGACTTGAAGCTGGAAGATGACTATACGTTGCTGGTCGTGGGAACGGTACAAGAAGAGGATTGTGACGGCCTGTGCTGGCAGTATATCATTAAAGAGTTAGGCTTAAAACCGGAATTCGTGGTTTCGACCGAACCCACCGATGGCGGTATCTATCGAGGACAACGCGGCCGCATGGAAATCAAAGTGGCGGTGAAGGGCATCAGTGCCCATGGCTCGGCACCCGAGCGCGGCGATAACGCCATTTTTAAAATGGGTCGTATTTTAAGCGAACTGGAGGGGTTGCACGACCGGTTGAAAAGTGATGACTTTTTAGGCAAAGGAACACTGACGGTTTCTGAGATTTTTTATACGTCGCCATCCCGGTGTGCGGTAGCCGATGGCTGCACCATCTCCATCGACCGCCGCCTGACAGCCGGCGAAGATAAAGAATTGGCTCTGCAGCAGATCCAGGACCTGCCGGCCGCCAAGGCCGCCGATGCAAAGGTAACGATGTACACTTATGATGAACCGTCATACACCGGGCTGGTCTATCCGACTGACTGCTATTTTCCATCCTGGGTACTACCCGAGGATCATCCGGTCACGAAAGCCGCGGCTGAGACCTACCAGTCGCTTTTCAATGCACCGCCCCGCGTAGACAAATGGACCTTTTCCACCAACGGTGTGTCGATCATGGGAATGTTCGGGATTCCTTGTATCGGTTTCGGCCCGGGCAAAGAGTCCGAATCCCACGCGCCCAACGAAAGGACCTGGAAAGCCGATCTGGTGCGCTGTGCGGCCTTTTATGCTACATTACCAATAATCTATCTACACCGCAAGAAAGGGTAAGCTTTGCAGGCCAAACGTGCATTTATCGCCATCGGTGGCAATTCGCTCATTAAGAGCAAAGAATTGCAGAATGTTGAAAACCAACATCAAGCGATCAGAGAAACGGTAAAGCACGTAGCAGATCTCATTGCTCAGGATTATCAAGTATTAATTTCACATGGCAATGGCCCGCAGGTGGGCTTTATCTTGCGACGCTCCGAAGTGGCGCGCAAGGTAACGGGACTGCATCTGGTTCCGTTGGTCAACGTGGTGGCCGATACGCAAGGATCCATTGGTTATCAAATCCAACAGTCATTAAACAACGAACTAACCGCCCGAGGCATTGAGGCACGGTGTGTTACGGTGATTACGCAGGTAGTGGTCGACGCGGCTGATCCCGGCTTTCAGCAACCTTCCAAACCGGTGGGCGAGTTCTTTGATAAAAAGCAGCTTGCGGATATTCTAAGGGATAACCCGGACTGGCGTTTAGCCGAGGATGCTGATCGTGGTCTTCGACGGATGGTAGCGTCGCCCGAGCCGTGTGCAGTTGTGGAAAAGCCGGTAATTGAATCATTGCTTCAAAGTGGCTACCACGTGGTGGCCGTTGGCGGAGGCGGCATTCCGGTGGTGCGTCACGGCAAAGAGCTGGTTGGCGTGGATGCTGTTATTGACAAAGACAAAGCCTCCAGCCTGCTGGCCGGCCAACTAGG
>JASJAZ010000160.1 GCA_030066785.1 Desulfobacterales bacterium
GCCAGGGAAGTCCGGCTGCACTGCTTGACGAGATTCTTGTAGTCCTGGTCCACGCCCATGTGGGTGCGGTGCATGACCTCGACGACCTCGCGATCGATGCTGCGGGGCAGCACACCCTGCTTTTTCCAACGCTCGTAGGTCGGTTTGGGAGCACGTTTCAGGTAGTGCAGTTGACCTTCGGGTTTGCCCCATTCGGCCACGGCGATTTCCGCTACTTCCAGGGCGATCTCATCCAGATCACGGTCCTGGACTTCCCCGTCAACCTCAACCGTGGTGGCAACACCGAAGTGGGGGGCGATGGAGAGCAGCTTGCCCGGATCCTTGATCTTGTAGTCTTCGGTCTCCTTACGGGCTACCGACAGGAAGACTTCGGCCACCGCGCGGCCGTGGTCGGAGTGGGCCGATGTACCAGCAGCCACCATGCGGGCAAAGTTTCGAGCCGCGATGGTATTGGCCGTGGCGCCACAGAGCCCCTTGCGGGTGTCCTCACCTTCGATGCCACCCTTGGGAAGCGGCAGCCGGCATGGGCCCATGGCACAGTTTTTACAGCAAATTCCCTGAAGGCCAATATTGCATGGTTTCATGGTTACGGCCCGGTCAAATACTGTATCAATGCCCAAATCCTGGGCACGCTTGATCATCTGTTGCGTACCTACATCTATTGATGCCGCTACCGGATCAGCTACTTTTTTCGGTTTTGCGGCTATTACTTTTTCATCTGCCATCTAAAGCCTCCTCAATATTTTTTCTAAACGGTTGTCAATTTGATATTGTTGTAGAGCCGCTTGCAATCAAACGGCATAAACAATGAAATCTCTATCAATTACCCCGTGCGTTTGTGGATGCGATTCAAACGATCCAGCATTTTTTCCGGCGTAGTTTTCTGTACCACCGCAGGTGTTGCGGCGACTTTTTTCTTGGGTGCCTTTTTGCGTTTGGCGGCCCGTTTCTCGTTTTCTTTGGCGCGCTGCTGACGGATGGCATCTTCATCGGCATCACGTTTGGCTTTGGCGTCAGCTTCCGCCTTGGCTGCGGCTTCCGCTTTGGCTTTGGCTTCTTCCTCGGCTTTGGCTTTGGCTTCTTCTTCGGCCTTGGCTTTGGCTTCTTCTTCGGCCTTGGCTTTGGCTTCGGCATCCGCCTTGGCTTTGGCGTCAGCTTCCGCCTTGGCCTTGGCCGCTTCTTCCGCTGCCGCTTTGGCATCTACTTCCGGAGCGGCTTCGGCTTTTTTGGGTTCTGCCTTCTTCTTGGCAGGCGCCGCTTTCTTAGCCGGCGCGGCTTTCTTGGCTTCTTTCGGTGCCGCCGCTTTCTTTTTAGCAGGTGCCGCTTTCTTTTCTTCGGCAATCGCCAGATCCGGCTCGGGCGCCAAGGCTGCTAGATCAACGTCCACATCCGCCAGCTGCTTGACAATGGGAGCCACATCAGCAGCCGAACCACCGTCGGTAATCAGATCGACAAATGATTTGGTCATCCGAATCGCTTCGGGATGCCGCATAATGAGAACATCAGAGCCGGCTAACAAATAGCTGACGGCGCCCACGGCTTCCATGAGGATGCCACGTTTTTCAGGATCCCCTAAAGTCGGTGCTTCATCGACGCCCTGCTTGGCCTCTTTGCACTTCCAGATTTCATTGGCCAGATTGTTAACGATTGGAAGCTGGAGTTTATCATCACCCTGGGCCATGGCGGCCATGCGAATACGCTCCATTACCGAATAGGTATATTCCAATCCGTATCCAAGACCTCCCGTGGTGGGATCGATAAGCACTTTGTCCATGGATACACCCAAATTTTCGAGCAGGATATTGACCTGTTTGGCGAGGTTAACATCGATGGGGGAGGATGAAATCACGGTATGGCCAAAGCCCATGGCACTGGCACCGATACCTTTGTGGTTTTTATCCTCAACGGGGCCGATGGTCAGATTCTCACCCTGACATTCTTCGGCGATCTTTTTAAGGACTTCTTCGTCCTTTTCGACATTGGCGGTTCCCCAGATAATGAGCGGCACATCAATGGCCCCGAGAACACTTTTAACGGTGGTGGCTGCATCATCAGCGCTGGCGTTATTGCCGTTGGGATCCGTGCTCTTGAGCTGCAAAACGATCATATCAGCGCCATAGTCACTGACACATTTTTTAGCCCAGGCGGCCGGATCAGAAATAACATCCTTGAAAGGAGCCGTTGCGGCTTCGGGCCAGTCTTCCGGTTCCATATCCCAAACTTCCATGGCAATCTTTGGTTTATTGGGCATTTCCCCTTCAAACTGATAAAACGGGTAGCACGTTTCCCCGCCGACAGTAACGGCCTTGTCACCTTTACCGATTGAAATGGCTTTAATGTCGCCAGAATACGATTCTTTTACAATTTCCAAGCCCAATTCTAACACCTCCTGTCGGATAAAAGTTTTAAGTGAGGTTGTCTATACGGTTTGTTACTTCGATTTCAATTGACAGCATTCACTGTCTGAAAAAATTGCCCCTCCTTTCTATCTTTGGATTTTTTATCAATAATCTACATGCGTAGATATCTATCCGAAACAAATCGCCGATACCACGGCGATACAGTTATTTTAGAGGCATATGGTGCTGCCTGATATGTCAATGTATATGTGTGCAAGTGAGGTGTAAGTCGCTTATTTGGGCAAAAAAACCACAAGGGTTTTTATTTATAAGGTGTCGCTAGCTTTGTCAATAGATGAGTCTATTAAATTACAGCCCTGGTTGTTAGGAAGGGTCTTTGGCCATGCAGGGTTTATTTTAGCATGTCTGATGTAGACCGGACCAATCGAAATTGTATGTGGCCATAGGAAATTGCATAAGATCATTAAGGACATAGCTGTTGGGATTGGGGGGATCCGCAGGCACTATTACACCAATCAAATCTTGATCGGTTCCGCTATGCAAAATGTCAATTCAGTTCTCGCTCGATTTATTTGCGGCAGTTTTACGCGCATCCATGCGCGCTTTGAGCTTAGGAAATTGATCCAAATCAGTGTGCGGTAGAAACAGGGCGGCGACGTAATTATCCATATATGATGCGGTTTCTGAAAGTTCGAAATTGGTCATACGTTTGGTGACTTCCACCACATCGCGTCTGATACGGTTGGTCAAAGAGCTCATTTTAGCCCCCATCAATGAGCCATTGCCGATAAAAGTCACGCTATCCGGGTCGGTTTCCGGCAACAATCCTAGAGCCATGGCTTTGGCCAGGTCAACATAGCTGCCAAAACCGCCTGCCAGAATGATGTGTTCGATATCCTGCATGCTTAGACCAACTTCGGCCAGAAGCGTCTGGCAGCCGCTGTACATCGCACCTTTGGCGCGAATCAAATTGTCAATATCCACTTCCGTCAGCACCACGTCGCGTCCTACTTGGGTTTCGTCGGCCCAGGCCAGTACATATTCGTAAATACCTTCAGTGGAGCGAATACGCAGCGTATCCAAATCACGATTGTACTTACCAAGGTTATCAATGATACCCATCTCAAACATGGTGGCGACCATGGTAATCAATCCTGAACCGCAGATACCTTTCACGCGTGCATTGCCAATTGTAATATTCATGGGCTCCATTGTGGTTGGATCTAACGAGAAATCTTCAATTGCCCCTTTGGTGGCGCGCATGCCGAATTGGATGCCGCCACCTTCAAAAGCTGGTCCGGCGGAACAGGCAGCGCATGCCAGCCAATCCTTGTTCCCGATCACGATTTCGGCATTGGTGCCGATATCCATAAAAAGCGTCAACCGGTTTGCGCGGTAGAGCCCCGATCCCATCACCCCCGCCACGATGTCACCGCCAACGTAACTGGAAATAGCCGGATACACCAGCGCACTGACATGATCGCTCAACGCCAGGCCCAAATCAACGGCTTTAATCGGGGGATAAAGCGTGGAAGCCGGCACATAAGGCGAACGGCGAATATAACGTGGATTTACTTTTAAAAAAAACTGGGTCATGGTGGAATTGCCCGCTAAGGTAATGCTGTTGATCTCATCCGCGTCAATTTTAGCACCTTTGATAAGCCGTTTGATAATCTTATTGATGGTCTGGATCACAACGGTATGCAGCTTTTCCAACCCGCCTGGTTTTTCAGCAAATACCATTCGGCTAATGACATCTTCACCATAGCTGATCTGGTGGTTAAAATCACCGAATTGGGCCAAAACCTTACCGTTGATAAGATCGATGAGTTGCCCATAGATGGTGGTGGTACCGATATCCATGGCAATGGCGAAATTGCGATCGGTTGTGTCGCCCGACTGAACGTTTATGATGCGTGTTTTGCGGCCCGGTTGCACTGGTCGCGCCAAAGTGGCCGTGACCTTAAAATCAGCTTGCCGCAACACATCCGGTAATTTACGAATTACCGGCAACTCCACCACGAGTCGATGTTCCTCATGATTCATTTTTAAAAAGTTTACCAACCGGGATGCATCGGCCAGGTTATCTTGGGCATTGGGTTCGGGGAGTTCGATATATTTTTTTTCCACCGGTGGCACAAACAGACCCTGATCTTTGAGTTCTTCGAGATTCATTTCCTTTATACGGGCCGTTTTACGAGGGGTACTTTGACGATTAAGCACACTGGCGTCCACCTCGGATTCAATTGGGATTCGTACCTTCAAATCGCTTGTTATCCGCGACTGGCACGCCAACCGATAACCCTTATCAACATCATTTTGGCTGAGCCGTTCCGTGATGCCACCATCAACCTGACCCGACTCAACGATTACCCGGCATTTACCACAAACGCCCTCACCACCGCATGATGCATTGATATGCACACCGGCTTCCATTGCTGCCCGAATGAGAGGGGTACCTTTAGGAATAGATATTTTTTTTTGATGGGGTAGAAATGTAACGGTACAATTGCTCATTTTGGATGCCTCGCCTGTTTTTCAAATGGCAGTCAGCAGACCGCTTGGGCCAGTATCGGCACTCTCGAGGTCATACAGGCCTTGTTTGCTAATTATTGTTTGCAAAAAAATAAAATCGTATTAGTTAGAAAATTTGTTTTAAACTTATTTGGGTTCGTCAAACCGACAGTTCAGGACAAGGGTGTTGCCCTCGAAAGTCGTGTGCGGTTTATACTCCAAGGTATTAAACAGCCGAATCATGCCCTGGTTTTGGGGCGAAGTGTAGGCCACAAATCCGGCAATCCCATTTTCGCGGGCAGTATCGGCCAATTTTTGTATTAATATTTTACCCATACCTTTGCGCTGGAAATCACGGCTGATGGAAAAAGCAACCTCGGCAATATTGCTGGCTTCATCCAATAAATATTCCGCCACCGCGACCACACGGCCGAAACCAAATTCACCCACGATGGCCAACAGGGTTAAGTCCTTGATGTAATCGATCTGAAAAACACTATCGACATCCTCATGCACAAAACTGGTTTTTTCATGAAAAAAACGCGCGATCACATCATTTTTGTCCAGCGCATAGAAATGCTCCTGGATACGCCGCTCATCAACCGGTTTGGACGGCCTGATGACCACCGTTTCGCCATTAATATCGATTGTTTCCTCCAGATGCACCGGATAGACCCCATGCAAAGAGTCCGAAATGGTGCGATCACTTCCGAGCAACCCCATTTTTTGCGCTGCATGAAACAGTTGATCCCGAAAATCCGGATGGGCAATGCTAATCAGGGCCATGGCGCGCTCTTGCAAACTTTTGCCGAATAAATTCACCGCCCCGAATTCAGTCACCACATAATGAACATCGCCCCGGGGAATAACCACGGCGATATCTTCCAGCATCGGTAAAATTCGGCTTTTATGACCACCTTCCGCCGTAGAAGGCATCATTAAGATCGCTTTGCCACCCTTGGAATGGGAGGCGCCGCGCATAAAGTCCAGCATCCCGCTGGTACCGGAAAAATGATTATACGGTAAGGCATCAGCTGCTACCTGACCGGTAAGATCCATGGCCATGGCCACGCCAATGGACACCATACGGTGGTGCTGGGCAATAACGGTCGGATCATTGACATAATCGGAAGGATGGAACTCAATGGCTGGATTGTCATGCAAAAACTCATACAGATTTTGGGTACCAATTGCCGCACTGGCCACTAGTTTTCCTTCGTTGAAACCTTTTTTGCGATTGGTGACAACGCCCTTTGCCACAAGATGCATGATACCATCATTCAGGTACATGGTGTGAATACCCAAATCGTTTTTTTCCGCTAGCGCCAGAAGTGTTGCCTGAGGTGTGGCGCCTAAATCGATCTGCAATGTCGAGCCGTCCTCAATCAACCGTGCCATGTAGGTGGCGATGGTTTGAGCCGATTTTAGCTCCGGTGGCGCACCCACCGATAAAATTTCTTCATCCTGTTCCACGACGACATCCACATCGTTTACATGAATAAAGCTGCGTCCCAACACGCGCGGCATCTGCTGGTTCACCTGGGCAATCACCAAATCGGCCGATTGAGCCGCTGCCAAGGTTATGTCAACTGAAACTCCCAGACTCATCCATCCAAAATCATCGGGAGGACTCACCTGGATCAAAGCCACTTGAATCGGCAGGCGCCGTGTCATGAACAAACGGGGCACGGCCGAAAGGTTGATCGGGGTTAAAAAACGCTTATTGCGCGCTATGCTACGCGGCTTGGCCGAGCCGGTGTAGAACGAGCGGATATTCAGGCTGTGGTCTTTGGTTTTATTGGCAATCAGCGTCAAGGGAGCGCTTTCCAGGGTCATTAAGCGCACAATCTCCAAATCGGTAAAACGCTCCGACACGGTACTGAGTTCCCGCACGAGATACTGAGGTTCCCCGCAAGAAGACCCGATGAAAACCCGCTGTCCTGGTTTGATTAACCGGATAGCTTCGGCGACTGGTCGCTGTTTTTCAACATAACTATCGGCCCAGTAGGTTTGGCTTTGCATTCTTTCCTCCTGGTCGCCCGGAGTTTAGATTCTTTTGCAATATTGACGGTTGTTTATCAGATCAATAGCAAATGTGGCTTCGATTAAAAAAATCAAACATCCTTCTGATAAAATGTTTGTTCTCATAATTATCAACCGTCAGACGGTTTAAGGGCTACCCATCAATAGACTCAACAGATATCATTTAACCAGCACGCAATCGATGCTTTAGATGTGTATAACGCCGGCTCGTTTTGTCATTGTTTATGGCGATTGCCAAGGCCCTCTTGGTACCCACGATAACAACCAGCCGTTTGCCGCGGGTGACGGCGGTGTAAATAAGATTGCGCTGCAGCAAAATATAATGCTGTGTGACAATTGGAACGATAACAGCCGGATATTCTGATCCTTGTGATTTATGTATCGAGATGGCATACGCCAGAACGAGTTCATCCAGTTCGACATAATCGTATAACACCTTTCGGTTATCAAACGAGACGACAACCTCTTGGTCCTCAACCGCTATATGCTCAATATAACCAATATCGCCATTGAAAACATCTTTATCGTAGTTATTTCTGATCTGCATAACTTTATCGTTAACCCGAAAATGACGTTCGCCACGTACTACTTCCCTGCCGTCTGGATTTAAGCGCAGTTGTAATTGTCGATTAAGATTGCCCGCTCCAACCAGCCCTTTATGCATAGGGGTCAATACCTGAATATCGTTGCGGGCATCCATCCCAAACCGCTTAGGAATGCGCATTTGGTTCAATTCGATAATCGTCTGCACTACCTGTTCAGGTTTTTCCTGTTGGATAAAGAAAAAGTCATTTTGCTGGGCGCCGTGGTTATTCAATTGCGGCATCTGACCCGAGTTAATCCGATGGGCATTTACAACAATTTGGCTCTGGCGGGCTTGGCGAAAGATATCGGTCAGACGCACAATCGGGATGGTATCGGAGACAATTAGATCCTTGAGGACGTCACCGGCGCCCACAGATGGTAATTGATTGACATCGCCTACAAAGATAAGGGTTGCGTAATGTGGAACGGCGTTTAAAAGGTGATACATTAAGATCGTATCGATCATGGATACTTCATCAATGACCAGTGCATCGCAATCAAGGGGTCTATCGACATTGCGCTGAAACCCGCCCTTTTTAAGGCTGTATTCCAGCATGCGATGAATCGTTTTGGCTTCATGGCCGGCAGCCTCGCTCAAGCGTTTGGCAGCGCGCCCGGTGGGTGCCGCCAGTAAAACGCCAACACGCATTTTTCTAAAAATTTTTAATACGGCATTGATAATGGTTGTTTTGCCAGTCCCCGGTCCCCCCGTTATCACTGTAACTTTTTCTTGCAAAGCACAACGAATCGCTTTGACCTGGTTGACTGCCAACGTAAAATTGAGTCGTTGCTGCACCCACTCAACCGCCCTGGCTGTGTTGACAGTGCGAATTGATTTTCCCGTCGCTTGCAGCCCTTTCAATCGTCTGGCAATTCCGACTTCACAAACGTGGTAAAGACGCAGATAGATAGCAGGAGACCCCGTTGCAGATATTTCCGGAATGTCTTTCAAATTTTCATGAGCAATTTTTTGTTCTTTCGCCAATTGGGCGATAGCGTTATGGATGGCTTCACGGGGTACTCCCAACATAGCACTGGCATTATCAACCAAAGATTCAAGGGGGAAAAACACATGACCAACCTCGGTTTTTTGATTGAGAAAGTAGAGAACCCCGGCGGCCACGCGCTGCGGTGAATCATCAAGAAAACCCAGATTTCGCGCAATTTTATCTGCAGTTAAAAACCCGATGCCGAAAATATCGGATGCCAACCGATAAGGATTGTTGGTTACCACGGCAATGGAGCGATTTCCGTACTGTTTGAATATCTTGGCAGCATATCCCGGTCCGATTTCATGAGACTGTAAAAACAGCATTACGTCACGGATATCTTTCTGATCAATCCAGGCTTGCTGGATCATCTGCAAGCGTTTGTGTCCGATACCATCGACTTCCATTAAACGCTTAATTTGAGACTCGATAATCTGAAGGGTTTTATCACCGAATTTGCTGACAATACGATCCGCCATTACAGGCCCCAGCCCTTTTATGAGACCGGATCCTAAGTATTTTCGAATGCCATTGACAGTCGCCGGAACTTCGGTGTGGTATTCAATGACGTTAAATTGCAGGCCGTATTTGGGATGTTGAACCCATTGGCCTCGCAACTTGAGAACTTCACCGGGAGCAGGCGCCATGATGGTGCCGACAATCGTAACCAGATCTTGCCGACCGGGAACTTTCAGTTTTCCAATGGTGTAGCCATTTTCTTCATTGGTGAAAGTGATTCTTTCAATTTGCCCTGAAAGTTCCGTTATCATAGCATTGATCAGAAATGTGGTTAGGTATAAGAAATCGTACAACCGTAAATTAGAGAAAAAAGCAGCCTTGAGTCAAGTAAAAAGGTATATAACTATTTGAGATTCATAGTTTTCTTATCCAATGGCGATTTTCTCATGTTTTTCAATTTATATGTGAATGATTCATTTAATCTTGGTTATAAAAATGATCTATGTTTGGCATTGACCTAGTGCCAATAAAACAGAATGATACAGGATGGTTGAATTAAAACAAAGAGGCACATCTTTTAAAGCCGAGTAAAAAATTATTTGATCTTATAATTCGGTATAGTTACTTGGGAAAAGCAATCGATCCTTCTATGTCTGAAATTACGATCTTAAATAAAATGTTAAATCGATGCTTATAAAATGAGTGGTCTGATCCAAATTAAGCACGCCGTTAAGAACCAAATAAGACAGCGCCTACTCATCTGGTATGATATCAATAAACGATCCCTGCCGTGGCGGGAGACAAACGATCCTTACGATATCTGGGTTTCAGAAGTGATGCTGCAGCAGACGCAGGTCGCAACGGTTATCCCATATTATTATCGATTTTTGGACCGCTTTCCCCATATCCGGCAACTGGCGCGGGCAGATTTGCAGGCCGTGCTCAAATGCTGGGAAGGGTTGGGCTATTACGCCCGTGCACGCAATTTGCACCGG
>JASJAZ010000156.1 GCA_030066785.1 Desulfobacterales bacterium
GCCATCGCCTGCATAGTCATCAATGATGCCACCATGTGCCTGCACCAGTTTAACCATGGCTTCTAAGTACATGTTGAGCCATTTCACGAGTACATTGGGATCCAGCGTTTCAGACAGTCTCGTAAACCCCTTAAGGTCAGAAAACAGCACTGTAATTTCTAACTTCTGAGGTCGCGGTCTGCCGTTATTGAAAAAATCTTCACGCTGGTTCCAAATCGAATCAGCAACTTCGGGTGATACATATTTAGAAAACAATTGCATCAAAAGCGAGCGTTGGCTTTTCTCCCGACTGGATAAATATACAGTGGTTATTACTGCGGAAATAATCCAGACAATGGCAGGTGGAACGACTGGAAGCCAGAAAGATTTTATAAAGACAAAAAATGTAATCAAGAACAAAATGAGCAGATTGACGATGCCGGCTAGCGTAAAACGCAAGGGTGATCTCAAAAGAAGGGCCGTTAAACTTCCCAGTAAGCTCCATAGCAATATCCATAGTTTTTCTTGTTGGTCGCTAATGCTTCTTCTGGGCTGGAGGTTATCAAGTGCGAATCTCAGCAATTGATCTGTAATTCTAGCATGTAGAACGACGCCGGGTATCTGTTGTCTAATTCGAATTCCTCTGCTGCGGGGTGTATAAAAAAAATCTTTAACACTATGAGCGGTTACCCCTATGATGACAATTTTATCTTGAATGTCAGCCGGTGATACTTTACCGGACAATAAACTCATCAACGGTATCTCCCGTAAAGGTTCCGTTGCCTTGCCAAAATCTAAAAAAAACTGATAACCCCTGGCATCTGCCGCTACGTATCCACCCTCGTTAGGTCCTATGGGCCGGATAGTCGTATCTCCCAAGGCAATGTGTTGTGGATTGGATGCGTCCGGATGTGGGTATATTCCCTCATACGCAAGATATTGTAAGGCCAGCTGCAGCGCAAAGGAATAATATACATTTTCGCCGTCATCCAGAAAAAGTAAGCCCCGCCGAACAATGCCGCCCGGGTCGACCAATATATCATTAAAGCCGAATCGATTGTTATCGCTGATCACTTTGGGCGGCGGAACACCATCTTCCCCGAATTTCATTGTCGCAATAATATGGTTATTATCGCGAAGAATTGATTCGAATGCTTCACTTCCCGGTGGCAAGGGTAAATCTCTAAAAAGATCAATACCGATGGCGCGTGGTTCGTTTTGCAGAACTTTCTCAAGCGCCTGTGACAGAACATTGTCAGAAATGGGCCAGCGGCCGAGATTTTGGATACAACTCTCCGTAATACTAATGATAACGACAGGCTGAAAAGATCCTGAGTTTACTGGTTGTGTCCTGATATACCAATCATAGGCCATAAGCTCGGCATACTCTAAATACCCCATGCCACGGATGCCAATTATTGATATAAAAACGATTCCACTAACAAGGATTGCAGTAGCGTAGGGCCAAACTGGTAGTTTACGCAATCGAAGCATTGTGGACTTTACGGATTATAACCAGTTGCTGATCAATAGAAAAGGAGACCAATAGCCCGGATGTTGAAAACGCCGATCATGATAGAGCTTCAATTGGGCCCGCTGAAGAGCTTGGGCCCGTGTCAGTTTTGAATCCCTAAGCTGGTGGTAAAATTCTCCCACCAGGATCGATGAAGCCAAATCATTGATGTGCCAAAGGGTTGCGAGCGCGCTGCGCGCACCGGATTTTACAGCGACACCGGCAAGACCTAAGGCCGCATTGTCATCGCCCGCGGCGGTTTCGCAGGCACTAAGGGTCAGCAATTCTAAAGGATCTTCACGATATTTTAAAAGGCCAACCGATTGATCGAGTCCATCCAAGGAGAGCTTGTCATCATAGGCTAAAAGAAAAGTATCGGAAACATCTCTTCCAAACTGGGCATGCGAGGCAATGTGGACAATTGTGAATTTTTCATCTTTGAGTGCGGTTCCGAGACCCATCACACTGAAATTCTCATTAACCATCAGGTCAGTAACGGGGTATTCGCGTTGAATGGCCTGTATTTCTTCGGCCACAAAGGGTAATGATGGAAAATTTTGTACAGATTCGGTTAGACCGACCGCAAGGATTTTTAAATCTTGGCCCCCGATGGGCTGGGGATCTGTAAGATCGAGCCCCGGGGTGATTGCAAGGGCATATTTAGAAATAAGAAACTGATTGCCGTCATGCAGCGCTGCAAACGGTATGGTACGCAGAGCGCCACCGGGAATAAAGACTAAGGTGTCAATATTTGATTGCGTCAATAGGGGTTCAAACGGACCAACCAGCCAATCATAAAGCGTTTGGGCATACGGCAGATATTCTCGGGTTGTACGCTTTTCCAACTTAAGGCGAAACTGTCTGACCGTTTCGATAATTTTCTCACTGGGAAGCTCAATTCGAAATTGTTTTAGCCCTGATGGAAAGCTTACCAGCAGTTCCATGCGATCATCTAATATCAGGGGGTAAATAATGACAGCGGTTTGCGAAACATCATCCAATTTGGTGATACCGGCGCGGGCGGCATCGACACAGTCATCTTGAAAGTAATCCCGCAATTCATAGGTCTTATGCAACTCAACAACTTCGCGTGCTTCATATAATAGCGATTGTTGGATGGATGGGTCTGTAGTTGCACGCGTTTGTTTGAGAAGCAGGTCGGCCAGTTCCAGGCTGATCCGGGCAATATTTTGTCGCACGGTTGATTGAAATCGGCCGTAACAACCAAATTCTGCCTCTTGGATCGATTGCAGGTTGGTGATAGACAGGCGATAGGCGGTAATGGCCGTTTTAATTTGATTTGTTTGGTGGTAAATACGCCCGGCTTGCCACTGCCATCGGAAAAGGGCTTCTTTGGCATCGATTTTTTGAGCTGCGAAAATAGCGCGGTGTGTTAACTGTAATGCCTCTTCATAACGATTTTCACCTGCATATACTTCACCAAGATATCCGAGCGCATAAGAACTGGCCCGAATATCGCCTAATGAGTTTGCCATTTCAAATGCTTGGTTAAAAATCTGATGCGTCTGGGCCAGCAATCGATTGTCAATTGCTGGTAAATGAGGCCTTAAATTTTGATAGACGAACCCGATATTAATGAGAATAAATACTTTGTCATGGCTATCTTCGGTCTGTTTGATGACTATTAAACTCTCATCGGCAGCCGATTTGGCCTGGTCGTATTGGCCTGCTTGAAGATATGCCATGGCAGCATTAATGTGTGCTGCTGCTGATTGCAGTTCGACCATGTGCAATTGACGATATATGGTTATTGCTTGCGCATAGGCTTTTTGCGCTTTTGCATACTGGTGTTGATAGGTAAATAGGATGCCAAGATGGGTGTAGACTTCCGCCAGCACTTTCGGGTCATTGGCGATTTTAGCCAGACCCAAGCTTTGCTCCAGGTTGTCCTGCGCATTTTCAGCCTGCCCGATCCCTAAATAAATGCTTCCTTTCTGGCTCAAGCCGGCTGCCTGCAACGAAACATTCTTTATTTGGGCTGCTGTCTGCATGGCGCGATCAATGAACTCTAATGCTTTGGAAGCCTGACCGATTGCCTGATATGCTTTTGATATTTTTATAAAGGTTTTGCACTGTCGCAAATCGTAGTCTTGACTATTAAGTTTATCAACGGCAACTCTCCATGATCCGATGGCATTTTCAAAGTCGCCTTTGGCAAAGTAGGCATCGCCAAGCTGAAGATACTTGTCGGCTGATTCTTCATATGTCTGAAGAGCATTGTTATCATGCACCCCTTGGTCTGAGTCAAGTGATGCGGTTTGGCAATTTGCCAGTAGTAAAGCGATTATGAGTAAATTTCCAATCGAGCCTAATGCTTTGGTAATGCGGTTTAGGCCACGGGAGTAAAAACGGTTTATATTTAGGAAATATGTCATATGATAAATGAAGCTTTCCGCGATGGCTGTGGGTCTTTAATTTGTCTATAGGGGCATCTAAAATGCAGCCATCGCTTTTCTTTCCGTGTACTAAAGTCTCTAAAAGGCTGCCAATGTAAATTGAAAGTGAACGCCTTTATCCTGCAGATTGTTACTATCGTTGCTATCCACTTCATTTAATTTCTTACCATAATAGACTTCAAACATCGGTCTCAATCGCGCTGGAGGTTTAAAAGTTAGAGCCCATCTTAAGCCGACACCGACGCTGTAGATCTCATCTTGAGTGATTGAAGACAGCAAACCTTCATTTTCCGCCCAACCGTAGTCAAAAAAAGGAATGATTTGCAGGTAATCGGCCCAGGCTTTGTCCTGGACAATTGGTATGCGCGATTCTAGGGAGAGAATAACCCCTTTATCGCGCACAAATTCATTTTCATTGTATCCCCGTACGCTATAACGGCCGCCGACAGCGATTTGTTCTAATGCAAACAGGGGATCTTCTGTAAGTTGCGCATCTGCGCGGAAAAGAAGCTGCATATCCAAAAGATTTAAGCGCTGGGCCCATTGAAATTGTCCTAACCAAGCAAAAAATTCAGCGTCGGGTATGTCCGAATCATCATTATTAGTAGCATCCCAAACGTCTAAGCCGAAACTAAAGCGCGATCTGGCCGCGATGACCTGGCGCTGTGATCGGTACGTATAGGTTTGTTCGAACCGCAATGCTGTCACTTCCGCGGTTCCCTCGTCGGCTCCCAATGCTAACGAAAATGGTTCATCTAATAATTTTGTTTCGGTTTTGTTTTTTTCGCCAATAAGGGTCAAAGCGAATTCATGGTTTAAATTGCGAAATACGGGTTGGCGCAAGGCGATCGTGTAAATATCGTTATCTTGTTCAATTTCGAGGTCTCTAAAAATATCCTCAACGAGTTCATAGTCATTTATTCGGTATCTGAAAGATAGGGTTGTATCATACCGGGTTATCGGAAAAGAATAGGAAGTGTCGATAATCGTGTCAGATGATTCCGTTTTGCCCCACATGAAATTCAGGATGTCGCCATTAGTGGTTAGACTTAGAAATGAGGCACCGATTCGAAATTGTTCAGGACCAGAGTTTCTTGAGAGGTAATTGTCATAGGAACTCCAAATTCTTAGGGGAATTCTTTCTTCGATATCGATATTCAAATTGCTATCACCCAATTTCAATCCCGGCCGCAGTTCAGCATTTAGCTTTTCTATGCGCGGATCCTGCTGCAAAAGTTGGAGTCGTTCTTGAATAGGTTTAATGTTAACTGGTTTTTTGGTTGCCAGGCCGACGCGGTTTTTAATGAAACGGTCATTCAACCATTTATTGTTGGTGACCGATATATCGTCGATTTGGCCCTCAATTATATTAAATGTGATGGTGCCATCAGCAACGTCTTGGTCGGGGATGAATGCGCCGGAAGTGATATAGCCATTGTCGATGTATTGCAGGGTTAGATCTCTGCGGAGTTTTTCTAGATCCTCACTGGTTAACCAACGATTTTCATAGGGTTGAGTAATGTTGGCGATTTCGTCTTTACTAAAGACCGTATTGCCGGTAACGATTATCTTGCTTATGAAAACTCGCTCTAAAGGCAGTTGTTTGACTTCTTCTTCTTTAAGAGGCGGTGGCGTTGGCAGCTTGAACACTGCCGGTGGCTCTATCGGTTTTACTTCAGGGATCGGCGGTGGTCTTTCTCCTGGTCGCGGGCTTGGCTGAAGCTGTAAAATTTCCTGCCCATAAATATTGGCAGCATTGAAAGCAATTAGTAGACTGAATCCCAGAATGAAAAAGAGTTTTTTACTATTGATAAAAATACCGGGGATCTGATTCGCATTCTTTTCGAGAGGTGCTTTTTTCATTCCGAATACAATATATTGCAGGTTCTAAATATAATTATTAGTTATCCTTCATGCTTAAATTTCGATTAACCTTAGAATTGGTCTAATTAATACCAAATTTAATGAACAGATGTCGGCGTTGGCAGCATGCCACCCGGCATAATATGACTAGCTGTCGGTCCTGCCAATAAACTGCTATCGGGCCCATCGCTCATACGGGCCAGGCAGGTTTCACGCAAAAGTGCGACAGCACTTTGAAATTCCTCAGGCAACGGTGTGATACCTTCACTAATGGGGCTTGTGCCGGTTTGAATGTCCACCGAACCATCTAATCCATATTCCGAGGATGCACTGATGATGCTGTTGAGATCAATGACGAATTGATCGGTAACAATTTGAATGTTTCCTCCGGTGCCCTCAAACGCGTTGGCGATGATTTGGCTGTTGCTCAGAGTGACATATTCAGGATCAATGCTGATATTGCCGCCGGTTGTATCAGGCCCGCCGCCGACACTGGCTGATATTGTGCTATCCCATAAACAAACCGTGCCATCTGCATCGATCTTAATATTACCGCCATCGGCTTGTTCTGCTTCAGTTGATACTGTGCTGTTAGCCATCCAGAACATATCGCTGGCATTAAGGAATATATCGCCGGCATCACCTTCTCCGGAGCTTTCAGCCGATATCACTGTCTGATTAGTTAGCTCCATTTCGGGGCCGGTCAGGATAATATTTCCGCCGACAGCCTGTTTGGCAGCAGTTGAAATAAAGCCGTTGTCGGCAGAGATTGCGTTATCGGCATGGATATTGATGCTACCGCCATCACCCTGGCTCGTCGAATATGCGCCAATTGCCCCTTGATTATTTAGATTGAAGTTGTTTGCACGAACGTTAATATCTCCGGCATCTCCTGTCGCCTGATCGACTAAGCCACCAAAAACAGTACTGGAAGAAAAAATACCGGCAGAGGGACCATCAGTCGAGGTCGAATTCGGATCAATGCCACCAATGCTTACTTGATCTGCGATGATGTCGATTCTGCCGCCCATTCCGGGCCCTGAAGTTTGGGCGCTGATTTGTGCGCCATTTATGACCTGTAATTGATCTGTTCTCAAGTTGATGTCTCCTGACCCGGTCGCAAAGGCACCGCCAATGGCAAAGACGCCTGTAAATCCGTCATCTGGACTTGGACCGGCAAGTAACATATTGCTAGCATCAACTGTTATATCACCGGCTTCACCACCACCAAAATTGGTAGAACTTAAAAAGGAACCGTTGGTAATAGTTAGATTTTCGGTGTTGACGATTAAATTACCGCTGTCTCCGGGGCTTTCCGAATATGTTCCAATTTGGCCGGATGAAATCATCTGCAAATCGTTTGAATCGATGACAATATCACCGCCGGTTCCAGTTGTATCGGGTAAGGAAACGGCTGAATAAATTCCGGCTGAAAACCCACCCGAATTCTTTCCGGAGATTAGAATCTCATTCGCTGTTACCTCGATATTTCCTGCCTGCCCGGATCCCCTGAATATGCCGGCATTGAGCTGGCCGCCATCGAACAGTTGAAGCGTGTTGGTGTTAACAATCATTTGGCCGCCGTCAGGATTTCCAATATCACCACCAGCTACCTGGGACGCCATTCCGGTAAAACCCCAGTCACCTCCCCTGACGACGATATCATTTGCCGTAACGGTGAGATCACCAGCATCGCCGGAAGTTTCTGTGTTCCAGGGAGAAAAGGTACTGGTTGATATAAAACAGAGGCTCGGACCACCATCTATCACCAGGCTATCAGCATCTATGATCATGTCACCGCCGGCGCCGGAGCCGAAGACCTGGGCCACAATAATGGCATATTCGTTGACTTGCAGGTCTCCGGTTTTTATAGATATGTCTCCGCCGTCACCTTCAAAGAACACCCTTGATGCAATATCTGCGACAAATCCGAACTGAGATGAGCCGGTTAATTGCAGACTGCCGGTCTCGATTTCGATATCGCCGGCATTGCCAGTAGCACTAGAAAGAGATGACGATGAAATTTCCGCCGCATTTAATGCACCAGCTGTGAGGGCCATATCATGGGATAATTTCATATCGATGGCGATACCCGGATGATCTAAATCCCCGCTCGTTGCCGCGGTCATAATGCTTTCAGTTAAATAGAAGTTTCCGCCCCGAATAATAATACGACCGCCGGGATTCCCGCGGGCATCGATCAAAGCGCTGTTGGAGACATCAATCGTACCCAAACTCGCAAAGGAGTCCATTGTAAGGTCAGGCAACTCTCCGGGTCGATTCAAAACAACTTCCCCGGGTGAGGCCACACTGGCAAGGTTAATCCTGCCACTCGGTGCGGTGATGACCGCTGTTTCGTTGAGAACTAAACCACTACCAACCATCGTAATGTCGCCACCAACAATTGATATAGTTTCACCGGTGGGGACTTCTAAGCTGCCTTGTTGGATGGTAATCCCTGCTGGGTTGCCGCTTAAAAATCCAAATGCGGATGGCGGATCAATAGCCAGGGAGCTATTTTCAGATAAATTGGCATAAAAAATACCCCCATCTCCAAGTCGTAAATAATCCGCCGTGGTAACATGGAAAGATCCGCTGACTTCCAAACTGGCATTTTCGCCGAAAATAACCCCGCTTGGATTAACTAAAAATAAATTGGCCCCATCGATATCTGATTTAAGCAATCCATCAATCACGGATTGGTCACCACCGGTTACCCGTCCGATGATATTGTTGATGGCGGCCGGACCGGTAAAAGTTGCGCTTTCCCCTGTGAATACATTGAACTTACCGAAACTATGAAACTGATTGCCGCCACGAATGGAACCCTCACTGATGGTATAATTGGAATTGTCCACCGTAACCTGGGTGCCCAAAGAACCGTCCGCCGTAATAGATTGCCCATAAGCATGGGTGATACATAGCAGGGCAATTAAGATCAGTATTGCTGAGATTGAGAAAGGCCTAGCGGCGGCAGCGATAATATTTTGATTAGGCTGTCTGATGGCCATTTTCCGCTCCTTTCCATATGGAGATAGGTTAGGCATATAAACTTATGGTCAATTAAGCACGACTGGTTAAAAGCAACAATTTTAAGGAATACTCATCTATCCCATCGGAATATGGTTTAGTTAAATCCCTTTAATTTTTAGAAATGATGAAGCTGTTAAATGCTGCCTACACTATTGCAAAACCCCCACCGATAAACCGAGGACAGTTGTGTCGATTTGATTCAGCTTACTGATTCAGATAGGTATCTATACAGACTGCGGTTAACTGGCCCGCATGAAAATTCGTAAGGATAAGGATATACTGGAGATCTGATTATGAAACCCTTACGCACAATTTGAGTGAAAAGTCAATAAAGAATGGCTGTTCGGCTGTTAAAATGTCCGAAAGCCCCAATAATTAAAGCGGGTTTTTAGGAAATGGAGGTTGTATGTCATCGATGTAAAAAGGAAAGTGGCCCGATGGCCGATCTTTAAAGTACTGCTGCAAGGTAACGGCAATGACGCTGAAAGCCATATCATCCCAGGGGATGCTATCCTCGTGAAACAAATCAACTTCCAGACTCTCATGTCCAGGTTTGAATTTCGGTTCGACCAGATTGCCGCGAAACATTAAATAGATTTGGCTTACAAATGGAAGATTATATAGCGCATAAGGGGTTATGTTCTCAACTTTGGCGGTAGCTTCCTCAAACGTTTCGCGTT
>JASJAZ010000157.1 GCA_030066785.1 Desulfobacterales bacterium
AATACCCCGCGCCAGGTTGAAATCACAATCGTACAGATAACCGTCCCAAGAAACCGAAACCTGACTGCGACACATCAGCCCCTCAATTGCACAAGGATTAAAACCGGCAACCAACTTCTGAAGGTAACTTTCATAATTACCCGTTTGAATCAGCCACTGCTTGAAGCGTCCCAGGGGCACATTGGCAAAATTAAACAAGCGGTTAAAAGTAAGCCCCCACTTATTCTCCAGAATTTGGTGATACCGTTTTTCAGTTTGTTCCTGGCTTGGCGGCATAAAAGCGCCGGTGGGGTTGGAGACCAGATCCAGCTCCAGACCGGATCTATCACGCCCGTAACCCTTTGCATTGAGCGCTTTGAGCACGTCAATGCTTTCTTCAAAAATACCCTCTCCGCGCTGCGCATCCATCTGGGACAGGTTCAGTGATGGAAATGATGCCACGACGACCACCCGGTGAGATTTGAGCACGCCTATCAGTCGGTTGAAATTTTGCTTCAGGGCCGACAGATTTGAGCGCAGCATAATTCGCGGCGTCAGCGGGGCGACTTGTTGAATCAAATCCGGCAGAAGCGGGTTGAGTTCCGGTGCGCCGCCGGTGATGTCGATGGTTTCAAAACGGCATCGCTGAGCATAGGCCACCACCTCTTTGAGCGTCTGCGCATCCATATTTTCTTTGCGGTTCGGTCCGGCATTCAGATGGCAGTGGCGACAGGTCTGGTTGCACAAAAAGCCCACATTGATCTGCAATGTCGCCGTCGTTTGACGCATAAGTTTCAGATCGTGTTTGGCCAGCATGGATTTGAATGGTACGATGTCAGGTGTCTTGGCCTTCGACGACGCTTTCATTTCGGATAAGTTTGCTTGATCGGGCATCGGACCTCTGTCACATGGATAACTTGTTCGCGATGTTGCGCATTTGAATCCCGTGAACCAGGGAAGCACCGCCACGGATGGCGGTAACCACATGGACGGCTTCGGTCATCTCCGCTAAATTGGAGCCTTTTTCCAGGCAGGCCTGGGTGTATGCGTCAATGCAATAGGGGCACTGGAGGGCATGCGCAACTGCCAGGGCAATCAGGGCTTTTTCGCGTTCACTCAGCTCACCATCGGCGAAAACAGAATTGTAATAATCAAAGAATTTACGGGCCAGTTCCGGTGCTTCTTTGCCGATTTCTTCAAATTTAGGAAGATCTTCCGGTTTGTAATAAGTTTCCATCGCTAACATCTCCTAATATTTATTCTGTAATCATTTTTTTTAAATTTCCAACAGGATTCAATCTTTACAGATAACGAAGTGCATCAACCTTGTTAGACCAGTCTGCTGCTGAAATACTTATGATTTGGGTCCCCGCGGTTTTTCCAGAAGAATATACAATAGATTATCCGTAAAAAAAGGATCATTGGTAATATCTCGATGACTTGCAAACAGAAACATGACATCGGTCCAAGGTATGGGCGAAATCAACCTTGAATTCTTATTCTCAGCACGGCGTTCATCCAGCAAAGCGCTGCTGCGCAGCACCGTCCCGTCTCCCGGGCCTTTTTCCACAATCGTGATGGTGTTGTCTGAGTTTATGCGCGCCGTTTTATCGGTATCCTCTGAGTCACCAACAACCAGATAATACTTTAAGCCCACCGGTGTCTGTGCGGGCCGATCCATGGATTCAGAAAATTGACGCGCTCGTCTTAAACATTTTTTGAGATGATCAACAGCAATTTGCCGGCGCTGCGCAACATCAGCTGAATCCGGCAGCAGCATTTGTAATACACGGTCTTGATTCGGATTCGCCAATCCCCAGCGGTGCTCAATCCAGAGCGCCGGGTCATAAATATCTTCAACCGGCTGACTATCCACATTCAGCACTGGATGGTGGCGGTTGCGCGGCAAAAGCGTGTATACAGCCGGCATGGTTCCCAAAACCGCTGCCGGATAGCGCGGCAGCAACACGGCCGGCTTAAATCCCTCCACTAGCACATTAAGGGCCTGGATGGAGCCAGCATTGGGGGTGCCCACCATAATCAAGTTGTCAACATAACGGGCGCCGGCCCAGGTTAGTGCGGGCAGGCTACCGTCTGGTGAACATATATGATGCCGTCAACGGGGGCCCTGCTGGGATCATTTCCACATGATTTTCAGCAAATGTAATCATGGTAATGCTAAAAGATCGTTATTATTATTCACAAACAGAGGAATTGAATCTGAGCAGCGGACTTTTGCTATCACCTAAAATACGGCACAAATATTGGTTAACTACACTGCCAATCGCCCATACTCTTTTGTCATCCTTTTAATCTATCATATGACACGACAGAAATGGGTGACCTTTCCAATCCAACATCAGTTATTGTCGTCATTTTCGGGGATAATGATGATCTCATCGGGATGTATATGGACATAGACCTTTTCATTTACCTGGAATTGATGGGAATGCGCCGGAACGCGGGTGAAAAGCGTCCCTGCTTTGGTTTCCACAGAATACTCGATAACTGGTCCCATATAAGCCCTTTGGACAATCACACCCTTGAGTCTCTGATCCGCGTTTGGATTGCTGTTTAGGAGCTCAATAATTTCAGGTCGCAACGACAGTTTAACAGGACCATTTGCATAGGGCATTTGCTCATCGACACTCACACTGATCTTTATATCGCCGAACACTATTTGCCGTTTTCCACCCGACCCTATCAACTCGGCGGTGATAATATTCGATTCGCCAATGAAATCGGCCACAAAAACCGTTGCTGGATAATGGTAGAGTGATTGCGGCGGCCCTTGCTGTTCAATGGTGCCGTTTCGCATGAGGATGATTTCGTCGGAAACGGCCATGGCTTCGGCCTGATCATGGGTGACATAGATTGAAGTAATTCCCGATAGCTGCTGCAATCTCCGTATATCCTCGCGCATACTGCGTCGCAGCTTGCTGTCAATATTGCTCAACGGTTCATCAAACAGAAGCACCTTGGGACGCAGCACCATTGCGCGTGCCACGGCCACCCGCTGCTGTTGCCCCCCGGAGAGCTCGTCGGGATAGCGGCTTTGATAACCGTCCATGGCGACCATTTGCAGCACTTCGCGTATACGCGACTCGATCTCTTCCGGTGCCGTCTTCAGCACCCGCAATCCATAGCCAACGTTCTGGGCAACGGTCATATGCGGAAAAAGTGCATAGGATTGGAAAACCATTCCGACGTCGCGACGAGTGGCCGACAGTCCGGTAACATTTTCGTCACCAAACCAAATTTCTCCGGTAGTGACGGGTTCAAGACCGGAAACAAGCCGTAGGAGAGTGGTTTTACCGCATCCTGAGGGGCCCAGCAACGTTGTCAGGGTTCCTTGTGCAAATTCAATGTCAATTCCATCCAGGGCGCGGACCTTACCGAAATGTTTGGAGACGTTTTTGAGAACGATTTTTATGGATGAATCAGTCATGACTGCCTTAAAAAGTTTTTACCTGTTTTTCGGTTCTGGACCGGCCTGTAATGAACTGGACCAGCAATGTAAATATCAGCATCGTAAAGATGAGAACGGAGCCATAGGCGACTGCCACCCCCGTATCACCGCTTTCGACGCGGGACAAGATATAGGTCGTGGCCACATCGGTACCGGCGGTGGCTAGGAAAATTACAGCCGAAACGGTCGTCATGGCGCGGATGAAACTATAAGCCATGGATGAAACGATGGTCGATTTCAAAAGAGGCAGAAGAACCGACCAAATGGTTTTTAAACTTCCCGCCCGCTGCAATACGGATGCCTCCTCCAGATTCGTAGAAATCTGACTCAGCGCTGACATGCCGCCCCTGATCCCCACAGGCATGGCTCTGATCGCCATGGTGATGATCAGAATAATGGCCGTTCCTGTAATTTCGATGGGTGGCGTATTAAAGGCCAGAATATAGGCCACCCCAACCACGGTTCCGGGAATGGCGAAGATCAGCACAGTGCCAAAATCAATAATGCCTCGCCCCCAGAACTGCTTTCTGGTAAGAATATAGGCAATCAACACTCCCACGAGAGTTGTCAGCGGGGCAGCCACCACAGCATAGGTCAGGCTGTTTCGAAATGAGGGCCAGGCGCCGGATCCCAAGCCTTTTGACCAAAGTTCGAGATGGTGCGAGAGGGTGAGAGTATAATCCGCACCCCATTGCTTGACAAAACCGCCCAAAAAGATGCTTACATACAAAACACCCACGAGGACGAACCACAGGGTAACAAATACGGTCATACAGCGTTGCATGCCAACCGGCAAAGGTGTGACGTTGCCGGAGGTTTCTACACCGGTCACGGTTACGTATGATTTTTTCCCTATCCATTTTCTCTGAATGAAGAAAACCGTTAGCGATAGAAACAGAAGTATAAGACCGAGGGCGGATGCTTTGGCAAAATCGAGCTGCGCGCCGGCGATGGAAAAGTAAATCTCTGTGGAAAGCACGTCATATTCCCCGCCGAGTACCAGCGGGTTGCCGAAATCAGCGGCCGATGAGATCATGCCCAACAAGAAGGAATTGGCAATGGCAGGCCGAAGCAGGGGGAGGGTCACGTTCCACAATGTTTTGCCGCGATTGGCACGCATAGTCAGCGAAGCCTCCTCCATGGACGGATTGATGGAAGATAACATGCCACTGATGACCATGTAGCTCACCGGTGTAAGAGAAAGAACTTGCGCAAGAAAAATGCCTGAAAAACCATATATATATCCGGAGCGTTCGAATATTCCCTGAGCGCCCGCAGGCGTAAAGAGGCCTTGCGGGCCTAACAGGAACATTAAAGCATCGTTGATCATTCCGGCCCGGCCGAACAGGAGGATCAGCGACATGCCCACCACAAAGGGCGGCGTAATGATTGGTAGGATATAAAACACCCTGATCAGTACACGAATCCGGGAGGTGGCTCTAATCGAGTACAGCGCAAAAACAATGCCGCAAATGGTGGTTGCGGCCCCTACCGTAAACGCCAGCATCAGGGTATTCCAAACGACCCGGCCGACACCAAATGATGTGATGATTTGAAAAAATTGAAGTGGTGCAAATTCGCCGTTTTTGGTAAAAAGAACGTTGCGAAATATTTCCCAGACAGGGAAAAAAATAAAGGCAACGACCATAAACACCACGAAAATAACCGCACCGGCAATAAAAGTGTCTCCGCGCTGAAACCCAAGCTCTGAAATGCCAACAGCGAAAAGCGCTGCCAGGCACATCATCACCACGCCACACCCAAGCCCCATGGATGTTTGAGTGGTGACAAAACCGATTAGCACTGCTCCTATCACCGTTCCGCTGGCAATCGTAAAGAACCATCCGGTGCCTCTGCCTGGCAGCTTGATCAATCCAAAGGGAACCAGAGCGGCAAGCGTGAGGGGCAATATCAAGGTTATTTTACTAAATTTCCATCCAAGCGCATTTAGCCACTCCTCTTTGGTAAAATCGGTAAGGCCATACTCCAGCGCGGTCCAAGGCAGAAGACAGTATGCGGCCAAGGCGATCGATATCCAGGAGAGAAGGACCCACGGACCAATCTCCCCTGGCGCGGTGTTGATTCTTTGGTTCATTGCATAACGCGTGGTTGGGGTTGTGATTACCGCTTAACCGGTTTGATCTCTTTGGCCCAGCGGTCAATCAAGTGCGAACGCATTTTTTCGCTGCCATATTTGACAAAGTCGTAGTCGATTAGTTTCACTTGGTCTAATCGAATAGCTTCTTTGGGCACATTAGCATTCACATTGGTGGGAACCTGGAACATCTTGACGCGTTGCGGGACTTCCTGGCCTTCAGCACTTAACATAAAATCGACAAACCTTTTCGCGTTTTCCATGTTGCGAGCGCCCTTAATGATGCTGAGACCACCGATCTCATATCCGGTACCTTCGGAAGGAACCACCAGTTCCAATGGGAATCCATTGGATTTTTGAAGGGCGTGGTCGTGCAGAAACCCTATGCCAATCATGGTTTCGCCTCGGGCAGCGGCTTTGCCGGGTGCTGAACCCGATTTGGTGTATTGGTTGACATTTTGATGGAGTCTGGCCAAGTATTTGAATGCCTCTTCTTCGCCTTTGAGCTGCACCATGGTGGCCAGGACCGTGTAGGCTGTTCCGGAACTTTGCGGACTGGCAACCTGAATCAGGCCTTTGTATTCGGACTTGGTGAGATCTTCCCATGATCGCGGCATGTCTAGCTTCTTTTCCTTGAGCACATCGGTATTCACCGAGTATCCCAGTACACCGGCATAAACACCGGCGCTGTGATGCTGCTTGCTCGTGGCCGGGTTCCTAAACTCCTCGCCAATTTCTTTCAACATCGGTGATGCATATGGCTCCAACAAACCATTTACCCCAGCCTGGGAATGTGGATCGAGGGTGCCGGCATACCAGACATCTCCTTTGGGGTTTTCCTTCTCAGCTAGAATTTTCGCATAGGTTGAGCCAGATCCGGACCTCGTCATCTGCACTTTAACATCGAATTTCTTGGCAAACGCATCGGCAACAGCTTGGCAGGCGAAAGGCTCGTTGGAGCAATAAACGACCAGACGGCCTTTGGCAAATACCGTTGTTACGCTAGTGAATAGGAACAGAACAATTAAAGCGGCGGAAATTTTTTTCATGGCCTAACCTCCTTAAAATTTTACATTAATGTTTACTGGTCGGTGTAAAATGAATGGGCGTACGAGGTGCTTTCTGACATAATTCTAACGGGAAACTAACAAAGCTCGACATTAAAAACAATGGGAATATGTAAATGAAAAGTTGAGACAGTTTGATGATGGAAAAATCTCGTATAAAATCATGCTAATTACATTTTTCACATTTCAGTAAAACTCAGAAGACCATCATGTGCCTTAAAACGCCGAATCGTCTGATTGCATATTTCATCAGGCAAGGTAATCAATTTTTGCTTGGCTAAAAGAGGGGGATGCGTGCCTTATACCAAATATGGTGTGCTCGAAAATTTATTATATATGATGACGAAATATTAAATTTCGGGGAAAGAGATTATTTGATGGTAAATAATAACATCGGATTAAAGAAAATTGCCTGCTTTTCAGGTCGTACATGTCTCAATCATTTCATCCTAACCCGCATGATGTGTGCCTAATTCAAGAAATTCGGAACGCACATCAATTGTGGAGCGTTTACCAATGCTTTTAAAGTTTTGCTTTAGCCATTTACCGGCTTCAGCGCGCCCCAAATCCCGCAGATAGAGCAGAAACTTCCAATCGGTGTTGAATTTGCTTGCTACGCTAAGGTCGCTTAAAACACCCTCGGCCCGTATAGAGTGCATAATCAAGTGCTTTAGCTCTCCTTTATACTCTTTCTTGAGCCAATCATCTTCAATCAATTTTGTCACAAAAGCAATGGCGCGCATTTCTTTGAGCAGAGATGCATTAAAGGTAATTTCATTGAGCCTGTTCATAATGTCCGCAGCAGTTTTGGGCAGTTCTTCGCGTTCAATCGGATTAATGTGCACCACCAGTAAATCCCGACTTTGGGTATGGTAAAAGAGGGGGAACAGAGCCGGATTGCCCATGTAGCCGCCATCCCAATAATAATCGTCGCCGATTTTAACGGCCTGAAACAGCATGGGAAGACAGGCTGATGCCATGACCACATCGGAAGTGATCTCTTCGGTCCTGAAAACGCGTACCTTGCCGGTGCGCACATTGGTGGTAGACAAAAAAAGTTTTGTGGTTTGGCACCTTTCCAATTCGTCAAAATCCACCGATTCTTCCAGCACCTGTCGGAGCGGATTGAAATTGGTCGGATTGAATTGATAAGGTGAAAACATACGCGTAAGTGTATCGAACATCTGATAAGCGGCCGAGTGATCCATGTTCCAATTTCCGCTCCAGTGACTCTGGAAATATTCCCAAGGCGTTTGTTTGAGCGGACTATATACAGTTCCCGCATCACTGATCTTTTTCCAGAAATTGTAAAGGGCGGCGCGTGCGCCTCCGCGACCGCCGGTCATAGTCCCATAAGCCGTTACCACTGCGTTCATGGAACCGGCACTGGTGGCGCTGATGCCTTCAATTTTAATGCGGCCATCCTCCAACAACTGATCGATAACCCCCCAGGCATAGGCACCGTGGGCTCCGCCACCCTGAATAGCCAAGTTAATGGTTTTGGCATTGCGCTTGTAAGTTTCCGGTGATTGCGGGCAGCCACAATCCCGTTCTTCATCGTTGTAAATAAAAGTTTTCTGACTCATTGGCCAAATAATCCTACATCCATGGATAAAATAGATCCGTTATCGAAAACCAAATTATTAATCGCCAAAAATACGCTGTATGCAACAATTCAACCCAATACTGCTACCATTGCTTTTGGCGTCGTCTTTCCAAGCACTATTTCGTCGCAACAATTCGCACCTGAAAACTGATGAGATCAAATACCAAGTGCATCCCAATATGCTCAAAGAACCGGGTCGATCCATAGATAATATTCCAGCGAGTACGATCGATATCGAAATGTGCTTCGGCAACCAGCCCATTGTCATCGGTATGGGTGAAAGTTGAAGGAAACGAAATATTGGCTTTGACACCTCTTAGCTCTAAGGTTCCGTTGACGTCATAGTTGTCTGCGCTCAGATAAGGCTTTTCAGCACGTTGGCCGCTATCAACGGTAAATTTGGCTGTGGGAAAAACCTTGACCAGGAAAAAATCATCCGATTTCAAATGCGATACCAGCACCGGTTGGAGTTCATCACCTGCCAGGTTTATGTTGTCAATGGAATCCATATCGATATCAACCGCGCCCGTAAGGTTGCCGTTGGCCACTTGAATGTGGCCGTCTGCAATGCGGACGGTCCCAAAGTGTTTGGTATTCGGGTTGCGGCCGGCCCATTCGATGAGGCTTTGATCCGTATCAATGCGGTATTGTCCGTCCGACAGTTGTAGTTGGGTTTCAGGGTTGTCGGCGATATTCACGAATTCACCCTCCAAGGCATAGCCTTGCGTACGCCAGGCCTCGATGCCGCCCTTTAAAATCTGAATCTGCTGGTAACCCTCAGATTGCAGCTTCTCAGCCGCGGTGAGGGCGTCCATGGAGCGTTCGCTAGATCCGTAAAGAACGATTTGCGCGGTTTTGTCTGCTGCGATCGATTGCATCTGCTCCAGAAAGGTCACTTCGAAAACACAGGCGTTTTGGGCACCCGGCAGATGGATCTTTTGGAAGTAATCGTTTGTCAGCGTTTGAACTAAATGGAAAAAAGTTTTCTGTTCGATCCACGCCATCACCTCTTGGGGTGTCACGTAATTAAAATTCATTTCGTTGGTCATTGGTCACCCTCCTCCTGTTATGCTGAATAATCATTAGCTAACCTCGCAGAGATGATCGACAGTCATATTTTCGTTCGATTGCAAATCTGGCAAACGACTTTCGATATCGGCACGCATCGGTTCATATTGATCCGGAAGTTTCAAATCACGACCCAACTCTTCTAATGGCTCATCCACATCAAAACCCGGAGGGTCGGTGGCGA
>JASJAZ010000180.1 GCA_030066785.1 Desulfobacterales bacterium
ATTACCAATAAAATTGTTGCCAGCTTAAACGATTGATTCATGCGACCTCCTTAATAGATGATTGGCGCTGCCCGCTGCCAATGAAATTGTGAATGTACATACAGCAAAGTTTGAAGCCTGATAATATGCTTTTTGCAGGCATATTAATCCCCGGCAGCGGCAGGATCTATCGTTGCCTTCATGCTTGGGTTTTCTTTTTTCCTTTGGTTTCTTTGTCGGTATTTTCAGCGTTTTTTTCGTCAAATTCCTTTTCAGCGATCAAATCTTCCAATTCTTCTTTGGCTATGATGAGTTCCTTAAGAGTCATAGATTTAGGATCTTTTTCAAAGACCGATGAGATTTGAATTCCGTGTTCTTGGAGAAAAGCATCAACCTTCGATTGGTTCTTTTTATAGAGGTAAAAACCCAAAGCCGATGTTCCAATCCCTACCGCAAAACCGGTAATGTGTTGCGATGTAATTGCCATGAATACCTCCTTCTCAATTTGATAATTCTGCGATATGAAGACAGATTCGTTCGAATGTAAAGGTTTTCATATCAAATCGTAACGCCTTGAAATCTGCTAAACGTTAACCTTTAAATAGATTTTTTGCTGTAAGTTTTCCAGACCTTCAATAATGGCGGCATGTGAATCCGCAACACCCTGCAATTGCTGAATTAAACGATCTTCCAAATTTAGACTGCCTTCCCGGTAAGCATTCAATGCAATCTGCGGTATGAGGTGCAGCAGTCGACCCAATCCCTGCGATTTGTCTTTGGATACGGTCACATCATATTCGCATTGATGTATGTGACAAGTTGGATCCGTTTTTTTAGTCTTTACAAGCAGTGCACTTGAAGGTTTTTCCAATATATGTCTGGCAAACGTCAGCGCCCAGGTGATTGTGGATCCTTTGAGCACGTCGCGCTTTGAAAACGAAGCGATCAAATAGTAAATGGATAACAATTCAGGATGTAACTGACCTCTCTGCTTTATGTCCTGTATCAGATGATCAAACACAGCGACAAGCGTTGTAATACCGGTTAAGGTTGTAAAAACGGTTGCAATTTTGGCTTTTGAACCAACCAGAACAGCACCGTGGTTTAGAACCAATAGCAAGGCGGCCAAAGCTGACAATCCATTGAGCGCCACTTTTTTTTCGCGGGAAAAAATTCGCACGGGTTTAAATTCGAAGTCTTTTGACAGGGCAAGGCTCGCACGTAAAATAATTTCCTCAGCCGTAACTTCACTTTCATTGTAATTTATCACTAAACTTTTGGAAACGGAGGTGTATACAACCGAGTGGACTCCAGCATGTCCTTTCACAATCCGAATCAGATTTTCAGCATCATTTGGTGGATGAGAAAATCGCATACGAATCCGTCCGGGTAACAGATGCTCCATCGTTATGCCGAGATCTTTTGGCATTTTAGATATCTTTGGCAATATCGCTAAAAAGAATTCGCCCCGAATTCATTACCACAACGATTGTGGTGGCATTGTGCAGTACGGCCGCCCAGAAAACTGGCAAAATTCCCATGGAAGCCAAAATCAGCCCCACCGTGTTAACGCCGATAGCGGTGGCAAAATTTTGTTTGACGATTTCCATGGTTTTTTTTGAAAGACCTATGATTCCGGTCAGCAATAAAGGATTGTCATTATTGATGGCGATATCTGAAGTTTCGATGCTAATTTCTGTGCTGCCTCGGCCCAAAGCAATGCCGACATCCGAATAGGCCAGTGCCGGGGCATCATTAACGCCATCGCCGATCATTATCACCTTGTTACCTTTGGCCTGCATTCTCAATACCATGTCGGCTTTATCTTCCGGTAAAACCTGAGCTTTATAGCCGTCTAATGCCATTTTTGAAGCCATCAGGTTAGCGTGCTCTTCTACATCTCCGGTAAGCAAAATAATATCGTCATAACCGTATCTGCGCAGTCGGTTAAGCGTTTTTTTCATATCTTCGCGTAAACGATCCTGAATGCCAATGACCCCCATCAGGATTTTGCCTCGGGCCACGTAGACAACATTTTCTCCTTTTTGATGCATCATCTGGATCGTACTATCAGAAATGGCGTTTGAAATCCCACATTCTTTCATAAAGGCAGCACTGCCAACCCTGATCTTTTGTCGTTTAACGGTCGCTTCAACGCCCTTGCCGACGATAACATTAGATCGGGAATGCTGCGGAATTTGCCATCCCATTTCGCGGGCTTTGCCCAATATGGCCAACGCAATGGGATGATTTGCAGTTTCTTCGCACGCCGCAGCGAGTTGCACAATATCTTTTGTTTCATAATTACCATTTGAAGGATAGACTGAAACCACCTTTGGTCGCCCCTCTGTGATAGTACCGGTTTTGTCCAATATCAGGGTGTCGGCATCATTGAGCAACTCGATAAAATTGCCTCCTTTTACCAGTACGCCCTGGGAGGTAGCCCGGCAGATTGCCGCGGCAAAGGCTGTTGCTGTGGAAAGCCGGACGCCACAGGAATAATCAATGATCAGCATATTCAAAGCACGAGTGGCGCTCTTGGTAATAAAGTATACGATTAGAGCCAAAACGAAATTTACCGGTATAAATTGGGCTGAGAAACGGTCGGCATAGGCTTGAATCGGAGCCTTGCGACTCTGGGCCTCTTCCACCATATGAACAATGCGAGATATGGCCCGGTCATCGCCTACGCGCTGTGCCATTATGGTAAGACTGCCGGATTTGACGGTAGACCCGGCGTAGATGACTTCATTTCTCGATTTGACAACCGGCATGAATTCCCCGGTTAAAGACGCCTGATCGATGGAAGCCTCGCCTGTTTGGACGACGCCGTCCACGGGCACCTTATCTCCTGTATGAACCGCGATCGTGTCATTTGGCAGTATGTCCGACAATGGGACCCGTGTTTTTTTGCCTTTTTTATCGACTTTCCAGGCGTGTTGATCTTCGAGGGCCATCATGTCTTTGATGGCACTGCGCGTCCTTTCCATAGTATATGCGGTTAGAAGCTCGGCAATATCTGCTAGCAAAATGATGGTCAAGGAGGACGAGCTTTTGCCCGATAGCAGGCTCGCTATGATTGCGGCGGCACTAAGAGTATCTGCATTGGGGCGACGATGAATTCTCAAAGCGTTCAAACCGCTCATAAATATGGGCCTTGATAGCGAAAGCGCTGTCAGCGCATTGAGATTAGTAAATTTGGCGAAAAACGTTGCTGGTGGTGCCGGTTTTCGCAGAAACGAAAATATCAGGGTTAGGGCATTAATTCCGATTCGACGCAGCATTTCCCCAATCGGTTCTTCCTGAAGCCGTCTTTCCTGAACCGTCTGACTGCTTGCATGCTCTCGTTCAGATTTATAGGCAACAGTAGAATAGCTACTGATCGCACTTTCCACTATCTCAAGAATTTCTTTGGCATTTGACTTTTTCTCATCAAAATAAATCAGTACGTTTTCTGAGAGCGGTGTCACCCGTGCGGCAAGAACTGCATAATCTGACATTAAACGATTCTCAATCTCTTCCTTGTAGACGTCTAAGTAACGCAGCGCCGCAAAGCCGATTCTGATCCTTCCCGGTAAACTGTGAAGTACATTGCCAGCTAACAATGGTCTTTTAACAGGTTTAAAAAACATCGATTTTAAATCCTAAATCAACATTAGTTTGCAAAGGATAAAAGCTTAAGTCTGACGTGATCCAATAAGGGGATAAATTCTTCCTCCGTGAGGTCACGGTTAATTTGACTCAGGCTCATAACCATTTTGGTCAGCGTATGCAACCAGTGCTCTATCTCATTTTCACCAATCACCTTGGGTTCATATATGATGAGGATTCGCCCGGAGATTGGCTGAATCTCAACTTTTTGGATACCATTTTTGATTTTGATAACATCAGCTACTATCTCTGAATAAGCATGCCAATTTGGGGGAACCTTTTCAAGCAGAGGTATATGAATCCTCATCCGTCCTGGCATTCGATGGACAATGCGATATGGCGAAATAAACTTTCTCAAAACTGAGCTACCGCCTGACATATTATCGCCCCCCGCTTTTAAATATCACATATGACCACCACATCAAATTGATCCCGCTCGGCAGGCTTCGGTCACGCTTTAAGATAATCGAATACAATCCCATAGCGAAAATTGTTAAAAAAAGCGTAGACTGAACATCAAGAATACCGGCGGTTGAATTGTAGATTTGGCGGTTCAGCGCTTGGCCAATAGCCTTAATCTCCTTTTGAGCTGCGGATTCAGGTGGATTGTTGAAGCTTTCCTCCAAGCCCAGTATTTTGAGCAGAATACCGCAAATGATACCGGCATCGATTTCATCCTCCTCAAATTCAATTAGTAGGCTTGCTGAGATCGTATTGATGCGAACAGCAACAATTTCGGGAATGCTAAGAAGCTCTTTTTTGATGGCAGCTGTAACATCATCGCTTTCGCTGTCAAGCAGCGGAATTCGAAATCGAATTCTGCCTGGCAGTTGGTGGGCGACTTCAAATTGACCTTTAATGACGGGCAGAAGTTCACTTTTGCCTTTTTGTTTCTTCAAAAGCCTCGCTAAAACATAGCCAATAATCAAATGCATAAAAACACCGCCTAAACTTAGTTCACACCGAATTGGGGAGATAAGGTCTCACTTCGGCGTTTTTGAAGAACAGATTTTATTAATCGAGAATTTTTTCCGGTTTTAACAAAGGTAATTAAGGGAATTTTTATCTGTTGTCCCTCAGGGATGCAAACCATTTTTTGAGCAAAAAAATTCAGGCCAAGCGGGAAAAGTATTTTTTCAAAGTAAACGCTTCGCGGGTTGGCCGGATCGCACAGGAAAAGAGAAGCTTTTTCAGCAGGATTTTCTAACACTTGTTTCAGAGTACATGATTGGTCATTAGCAATAAAAAGTAATAACCGATGGGTTGTTAAGGCCAGGGTGCATCGTCTTTTCAGGCGAATGGGCAGCAAACCAGAATCGGCAATACATGCTTGGGCCATGGCGAGAAGTTTTTCTTCTGGTAATAGAGCTGTTGCCAAAAATTTTTCAACAAGAGGATGTAGTCTATTTATGCGTGATAGAATTAGCTGGCCAACTCCTATCCAGGAAAAAAGAATCAGGCCAACGGTGCCTAACAAATAACCCAAGATGTTGGGCGTTTTGAATACATGACCGGCCGTAATTACCACCGCGAACAAGGTTAATCCTACAGCGATGGACCATGCGCCACAGATGTTGCCAACGATTTCTAATCCTGCAGGGTGTTGATGACGTGTAAGACGCTCAAAATTGCTGATTCCTTTGGGGAAAGTCGAGCTTAATCTGTGCTGATTTTTAAATGATTCAAATTGTTGCATGTGATACCGTGTTTGATAAAAATCTGCTTTTTTTGTACACGCAATTCGCTAATGGCTAATCTACACTTTTTGTCACTTACCTATAAAAGTCAACCCCATTGGACTTGTTATTTCACGTACTATTTCACATTATTGGCTAAATTGAAACAGGGCCTTGGATAAGCATTCAGGCGGCAAAATGAGCCAATATTTTGAATAAGCAACCAGTAAGGCTTTTGAAAGCCGAAAGCCACCCGTCATGTCTAATGGTGAGGCATATTCCAAACATGGAAGCCTGAATCGAACAATACCAAAGGTGGGTATGATCGGTTCGTTAGGATCGTGCATCGTTTCAGGGCTAATGCGTTTTAAAGGTGCCAAAACGCTTCATTTATGGTCTGGCATCGCGCTGCTTGGTCTTACGATGCGGCATTATACACAGAATAGGCCTAAAGCGAAGAAAACATGAAATACATATCCCTGTGATCAGATCCATGATTCAGATTGTATGGCGGATTTCAGCCGCAAGTTCTTCAGGTGCAAAGATCGCGACTATTTCGTTGTGTCCCTTTTCAAAGTAATTGACATCGTTGGTTCCCCAGGGCGGAATCGATATGCGCGGCATGATACGGGCCTGGATCCAGAAGTCCTCGTCACCATCACGGCCTAAAAGCAATGTCATGTTATGATTATCCAGGTTCAGCCGGTCAAAGCATCGTAAGATGCGGGTGATCCCTTGAAAAAAGTTTTTCCAATCGTTTTGTGAGATGTCGTCCATGGCAAGTTTGTCTTTAAAAATAGACAAGACTTCTCCGAATATCCCACCGGGACAGAAACTGGCCATAAATTCAACGTCACCGTAGTTGAACAGGTAGCGCTTTTTGTGGGCCTTTTCATAGGCAATTAGATCTGCCCAGAAAAGCGATTGGTATTTCTTACCATACTTTTGAGATTGGTCGATAAGGCGCTGATGAAAATGGGTAGGTTCCGAATTGGCCACCACCTGGAAATGGGGGTGAAACAGGCTGCCGCCGGCGGTGGGCATATAATTCCAGTTGATGGAAAAATAGCGAATGGCATCATCGGCCTGACGGATATGATCGAAAAACTGCAGGCTGGCATTGACGGCATTCAGCAAAAGGTCAGCATTAAGCTGATTCAGGGGAATGTAATGCTGATGGGCAAAAATGGTGACACCGCAGTATTGACAGTAAGGAAATGCGTTGGGAATGACGACCGATTCACCGAAGTGTACCCGCCCCTGAGGGACCAATTCAGATGGGAACATGGGAGTTTGGGTTTCCAGGTGCTGCGGGCAAAAGGGACAATTCTTGCCGGCTTTTGCAATCAGGGCCAGATCATGGGAGGGCTGGGGTAGTTTCCAGCGAATCTTTAAAACCCTTGCGACCCGATCGCAGAAACGATCGGTACGAATTTCCACCGGGATTTCTTTTTCAATGAAGTTATCGGTGAAGTCACGTATTTTGGCTGTATGCTGTTGACGTTCAAAATAATTTGCAATCATGATGACGTCTCATTCTCTTTGGCGTGTTTTCAGGCTGCCATGGGGCGATTATAGCGACTGCAGAAAATTCAAAATAGCCTTGTCAAACAGCTCCGGTGCCTCGATGGGCAAGGAATGGCCCGCGCCGGCAATCAACTGGTGTCGTCCCCGGCAATGCGCTGCCAGGGATGCGGCCGCGGCAGGCGGAATCAATCGATCATTTTCTCCGGATAGCACCAGGCACGGGTGTGATACAGATGCGGCCAGTTGTTCGGCAGGCGGATATTTGCGCATGGCATTCAGATGTGTCAGCAGAGCTTCTTTACGATTGCGTTTCACAAGGGCGTGGTGCATCTGATCTAAAAGGTCCGCATTTTGATCAAGGTAATCCGGCCCTAAAACATCTGCGGTAAGATGGCGGGCAAACCCTTTGAGGCCTTGCCGGGATAATAGACTGATCCAGTTGCTAATGCGTGTTTGAATCTTTGCGCGATTGTTGGCCCCGATACTGCAAAGAATCAGCGAGTTGACTCGCTTGGGATGGCGGTCTGTTAATCCCAGGGCAACATGGGACCCATGGCTAAGCCCCACCAAGTGTGCCGTTGGTATATCGAGAAAATTCATTAAACCGCACAGATCCTGGATGTGCCGGTCCAGTGTGATGGGCTCCGAGCCAATGTCGCTATATCCCTGGCAGCGGGCATCATAGAGCAGGGTGGCAAAAACTTCGTTTTGCCGACGCGCGGTGAGGACCCAGCTCAAGGTGGTTTGGGCCGTGCCATTTAAAAAAATGACAACCGGCTTGGAAGTATCCAAACCGGTAGGCTGATAGAATAAGCGACAGTCTTTAGCAGCCTGAAACCACATCGCCGTTTACCTCGCTAATCATTGGGCCTGTGCACGGCGTTCATTTTTTCGTAATAGGGATTTGGGTTTTGTCCTAACGGATATAAACTCGCGGTACGCGTGCCGTAATGGTTGATACAATTTCATAATTAATGGTTTGCAGCTTCTGGGCAATTTCATCCACGGTAATTGATTGATCGCCCTGATGGCCAAAGATGATGACTTCATCCTCCACCGCTAAATCCGGAACCTGACCGACATCCAGCATCGTCAGATCCATGCAAACCCGACCGACCACAGGGACTTTCTGGCCGCCTGCCAACATCGTAGCGTTGGAAGAAAGCAGTCGATTAAGTCCGTCGGCATAGCCGACGGGCACTGTGGCGATCGTTGTGGGTGACGGGGTTTCAAAAGTACAGCCATAGCTGACCTTGAAACCCGCTGGCACCTGTTTGATTTGGATAATTTTGGCTTTCAATTGCATGGCCGGCTGTAGATCAATGGTATTTTTATTGACTTCGTCAGAAGGATAAAGCCCGTAGAGTGAGATGCCGGCACGTACCATATCCAGATGGGTTTGAGGCAGGTCGATAATGGCGCCGCTATTGGCCGCATGTCGGATAGGTATCTGCACGCCGGTGGTTTCAAGAGCATGCAATAAATTGGTAAAGAGATCAAATTGCCTCTCGGCGTAAGATTTATCAGCACTGTCAGATGTCGCAAAATGGGTGAAAATGCCCTCTAACTCTATACCGGGCAGGTTGGCGATCTTTTGAATGTCCTTCAGGATTTCCCCGGAGGCATTGAGTTGATCGGTAACCGCCGGAAGGCCCAAGCGCCCCATGCCGGTATCGACCTTGGTATGAATTTTAATTTTGGTACCCTTTGACTGTGCGGCAGCCGAAAAGCCTTCGGCCAACGAGACCGAATTGACCGCCTGGATTAAGTTCCACTTAATGATGTCGCCCGCATATTTTACCGGCGTGTAGCCCATAATCAATAAGGGGGCTGCGATGCCGGCGCGTCTTAACTCGATGGCTTCACCGATGCGCGCCACGCCCAAGACTTCAGCGCCGTTGTTCAAGGCACAGGTGGCAACCTCAAAGGCCCCATGACCGTAGGCATTGGCTTTCACCACGGCCATTAGGCGTGCCTGCGACTGGGTGACACGCCGCAATTCACGCACATTATGTGCGATCCGCTTTAAATCGATTTCCGCCCAGACCAAATGATCCTGTGTCACCTCATCCTCCAGTGCGTTTGCATGGGTTCAACAAACCGGTTACAGAAAACTTTCCGCCGATACATACGGAAGATCAAATGCTTCGGCAACCCCTTTGCAAGTGATCTTGCCTTTAACAACATTGGCGCCTGGCAGGATTTCCGGATTTTCATTAAAGGCGCGCCCCCACCCCTTATTGGCGATTTCAACGGCATAGGGCAGGGTGGCGTTGGTGAGTGCCAGTGTGGAGGTTTTGGCCACGGCCCCCGGCATATTGGCGACACAATAATGTAAAATACCATCCACAAAATAAATGGGCTTGTCATGCGTTGTCGGTTTGGAGGTTTCAAAGCAGCCGCCCTGGTCGATGGCCACATCCACTATTACAGCTCCCTTTTTCATAGTTTTGAGCATATCACGGGTAATCAAGCGCGGCGCTTTGGCACCGGGAATCAGCACCGCCCCCACGACCACATCGGCATCACGGATCAGTTTGCGAATAGTGGCCGGGCTGGACATTAACGGAAAGCAGTTGGCGGGCATGACATCTGACAGATAGCGCAAGCGCTCCAGGCTCATGTCCAGCAGGTACACTTTAGCTCCCAGGCCGCAGGCCATTTTGGCCGCATTGGTGCCCACCACGCCGCCACCGATAATCACCACGGTGCCGGGATCGACTCCCGGAACGCCTCCCAGCAGCACACCGTGACCGCCCTGGGTCATTTCCAAATATTTGGCGCCCTGTTGAATCGCCATTCGTCCCGCGACTTCGCTCATGGGCGTTAGTAGCGGCAGTGAACCGTCTGCTTTTTGAATGGTTTCATATGCAATGGCGATGCATTCGGTCTCCATTAATTTGCGGGTCAATTCTTCCGATGCGGCCAAATGCAGATAGGTAAAAACAATCTGATCTTTGCGAATGAGATCATATTCAGATGGCAGGGGTTCTTTGACATGCATCACCATATCGCACTGTTTAAAAATCTCTTGGGGGGTATCCGCGATTTTGGACCCTGCATTTTTATAATTGTCAGCATTGAATCCGCTGCCATCTCCGGCATTTTTCTCTACCAAAACAGAGTGTCCGTTTTGCTTCAAAACTTCCACTCCGGCCGGGGTCATGGATACCCGGTTCTCCTCCGCCTTGATTTCTTTTAAGATGCCGACTTTCATCTGAGCCTCCATCCGTAAATAGTTA
>JASJAZ010000181.1 GCA_030066785.1 Desulfobacterales bacterium
GCATTGGCCAGACTGCCGGCATCATCATACCAGATAACATTATCGCCGATAAAAACCCCGCTCAGCAGTCGGTCCAGTGCGTCGATTCCAGATGATACGCGGACTCTCTTTTTAAACATCAGCCCTCATTCCCTTTTGTAACCAAATGGATCAAATCGTCTAAAGAGATTATTGATAATTAACCAGGACGAATCGAAGACAACTTACTACATTTTACAGCGACAAACAAACCCATGGCATAAAGACCTTACTGCTTTTGGAAATCAGGATATCGTGGCGGCAAAAATTAAAATGATAGATATTTTCGAATGGGAAACAAGACCGAACCGGTAAAAATCATAAGATAATTATGGTTGACACAGATGGGGTTATCGACTATTCGGCTTTTTCTGCTAATACCTTGGAAAGTGCTCACCGTTTTAAGATTGCAATAAAATGATCGGACCTTGTCATTGCTGGGAACCATCGTTAATACGTTAAGTATCATTGTCGGCAGCCTGATTGGTTTGCTTCTCAGAGGCGGCATCCCTGAACGCTACAGCCAAACCACCATGCATGCCATTGGGCTTGCCGTGGTGCTAATCGGCTTGAAGACCGCGCTTGAAACCAAGGCTATTCTGGTGGTTATCCTCAGTCTGGCCGTTGGAAGCATTTTGGGAGAGCTGCTGCGAATCGAAGATAAACTGCAGCAACTGGGCAACTGGATTGGGCGTCGCTTATCCCAAAACAGCCAGGGCATTGCCAAGGGTTTTGTAAGCGCCAGTCTGCTATACTGTGTCGGGGCTATGGCGATCGTGGGGGCCATGGAAAGCGGTCTTGCCGGAAATCACCAGACATTATATGCCAAATCGATTCTGGATGGTATCGGATCAGTGATATTTGCATCAACCCTGGGAATCGGCGTGCTATTTTCGGCGGTTTCCGTTTTTCTTTATCAAGGCTTTATAACGCTGGCTGCATCTTTTCTAAAACAATTCCTGTTGCCCGACGTCGTTTCTCAAATGTCGGCGGTGGGAGGCCTGCTTATTACGGCCATCGGAATCGGCCTGTTGGAAATCAAAAAGATTAAAATCGGCAACATGCTGCCGGCTATTTTCATCCCCCTTGTTTACCAGATGCTGAAGCATCTCTGGAACCTGCTATAAGGTTTTCTGTTCTTAATTTGATAAGATAAACTTGTTGTTGGCCCTGATCAGTCTACGATGAACCTTTAAAAAGAAGCACAATCCAATATTTAGGTTTGACAACCTAACTAATGGTTATTACACCTCATCTTATTTAAATATTTCCCACCATTACCAAATTTAATAAAACTTCACAGACCAGGTTCCCCGGGAGGCGGACGATGCATACACCGATGAATAGAGTTTTCGCTTTATTTGCGATTGGTTTGTTGTGTTTGCTGCTGCTGGCGTTGCCGGAAACCCAAGCCCAGGAAACCAAAACGCCTCCGGCAACCCTTACCATTGAAAAGCTGAAGGCCGACCGTACAGCCATTGATAAAATGTCGGATATCGATGCGGCTATCAAAGCCGACAGTCTAAAAAATACCGACCAGGCCATCACCCATTTGGAACTGGCCAACAGTGCCCGCAAAGAAACCAACGACCTTGAAAAGTTCATCCAGCAAGCACCTGCACGGTTAAACCTATTACGAGCCGAGCTCAAAAAACCGATCACTGCTTCAGGGACAATCGCAACCCGAGCGAAGCAAATGCGCACATCAAAACTCGAAGAGCAGGTCCGCCAGGACGAGGCTGAACTGGCGTCGTCTCAAACCAATTTGCAACAATGGGATGAACGGATAGCAACACAGCAAATCGTCAATAATCAAGCCGCCGAAAAATTAGCGGCTGCCGGCAACCGCTTAATGGAGGTTCAAACCGAGCTGGCCAACTTATCGGGCGTGGATCAAACCGACCTTCTGAAATATGCCCGGATGTTGAAATTTACTGCCGAAAGGGAAAAATTAACCGCTGACATCAAAGCAATTGAATTGAACCAGCGCAACCATAATCTACTGATCGAATTGTTTACCTTGGAACGCGATGTTGCCCAGAAAGCAGTAAAGGGCAGTGAAAAAAAGTTACAGATGCGGTTGACCGAATTGCAGAATCGGCGGCAGCAGGATGCTGCTAAAACGCGGGATGCTGCGCAGGATGCGGCGGCCGAGTTTGCCCTGCTGCCCGCAAACATCCTGGAACAGTTTAACCTTAATATTCAACTGAGCAATGAGCTGGAACAAGCAACCCGGGAAGAAGCCGAACTGGTGGATCTATACCAGGAGAGACAGTCTCAACTAAAAGACCTGGAAGAAGAATTTGAAATAGCCAAAAAACGGGTCGAGTCCGCCGTGCTCACCGAAGCCATCGGATTGGCCCTGCGCACCCAGCGTTTAAACCTGCCGGCCGCCGATCTGTATCGTTCCGATTCTGACACTCGTCAAATCAGGATGAGCGATATCAACGAAAGACAGATCAATTTGGATCAAATGCTGCGCGAACTTACCGATCCCCAGGCTTATGCGGATCAAATCATTAATTCCGTCGATTTTCTTTCAGATGTCAACCGCCAGTCATTTGCGATAAAAATTCAGGAATCGATCACCAACCGTATTGATATTCTTGAAAAATTGAATACCGTTTACGACCGCATCTTTGAATTAATAAATGATCTTGAATTCACCGAACAAAAACTCTCCATCACGGCCAACACTTTTGGTGAATTACTCGATCGCCACCTGATCTGGATTCGAAGTTCCAAGCCGTTTGGTAGCGCTGATATAGAGAAACTGAAAGTCGCCCTGATCTGGTTTGCCAAACCGAACTCCTGGCGCCAGATCGTTACAGATATGGGCCGTTCCGTACGCCAAAATACGACGATCGGACTTTTCGTGGTTTTGATTGGCGTGCTGCTGATTATCGGCCGCGGATGGGCCCACCGCAAACTAAATAAGATAGCTGAAAGCATCGAACTGCAGGCGGAGGAATCTTTCTATTTGACCATTAAAGCCTTGGGTTTAACAATAATGCTAGCCGCTGTCTGGCCTTTTGCACTGGCCATTCCGGCCATTCTTTTAATACGCCTGCCTCAGACAGGCCTTTTTAGCGATGCCATCGCTAATGGTCTAATTTACGTCGTGCGCGCCCTTTTCTTTATGGCCCTGTTCTTCATTATTTGCCGTGAAAAGGGGCTGGCCCAGATTCACTTCCAATGGCCGGAATCGGCCAGGAAAACATTAAAAATCAATCTTGCATGGGCAATACCCATTGTCACAGTATCCTCCTTTTTCATCGGCGCCATGGAATCAGTGCCTGAAGTTGACTACAGCGATGCGCTCGGTAAATTGGCAATCATGGTCTATTCCCTGGCAATTTCCATTTACGCCGCTCGCATCCTGAGCTTTAAGGGCGGCATCACGTCTGTACTGATTACCAAATACCCTCAAAGCTGGTGGTGCCGTCTGCGCTATATCTGGTATCCCCTGGCCATCCTTTTGCCTTTGTCGATTTTCTGTCTGGCAATGATCGGGTATTACTATTCCGCCGTCGAAATCCGCCTTTTGCTCCGAGACACTGTGGTATTATTATCGGCGTTGTTTATTTTTGACTGCCTGGCGCTGCGATTGCTGACCCTGGCCCGCCGTCGTATTGCACGCGAAAAAGCCCTGTTGGCCCGTCAACAGCAACAAGCTACTACCGATGCCGGTTCCGGATTAACACCTAAGAAACCTACAGAAGGTCAAGCCGCTCCGGTGGAATCCATCGTCGAGATAAGTGATATTGATGAGCACACCCGCACGCTTTTAAAGCTCGTTACCTACACCATTGCCCTGGTGGTTTTATGGACCATCTGGGAACCGGCTCTGCCGGCCTTAGGCGTTTTGCAGGATATTCACCTGTGGAGCGTCACAGAAGTCATCAACGGCAGCCCCCAGGCCGTGCCGGTTACCCTGGCCAATATCGCCATTTCCATCGTTGCCATTATTGTTACCATAATTGCTGTGCGCAACCTGCCGGGTTTGCTGGAAATCATTTTGCTGGATCGACTGCCCATGGATCCCGGTGCCCGCTATGCTTACGCCACAGTCTGCCGCTATACGATCACCGCTGCAGGGATAATAATTGCATTGAATTCGATAGGACTTCAATGGTCCAAACTACAGTGGCTGGTGGCGGCGCTCAGTGTGGGGCTTGGTTTTGGATTGCAGGAAATCGTGGCCAATTTTGTCAGTGGTTTGATTGTGTTGTTTGAACGACCCTACCGGGTGGGTGACACGGTAACGGTCGGTACCATTAATGGTACGGTGACCCGTATTCGCATTCGGGCAACGACGATCCTGGACTTTGACCGCAAGGAACTGATTGTACCCAACAAACAGTTTATCACCGGACAGCTTATTAACTGGTCGCTTTCAGACCAGACCATTCGCATTAAGATTCCGGTGGGCATCGCCTATGGGTCCGACACGGATCTGGCCGAGCAGCTGCTTCTTAAGGTGGCCAAATCAAATTCCCTGGTAAAGAAAGATCCGCAACCACAGGCGATCTTTCTCGGTTTTGGGCCTGATTCGCTTACTTTTGAGCTGCGGGTATTTATCGGACACATCGACGACTGGATGCCGATGCTGCACGCCATGAACCGGAGCATCGACAAAGAGTTTCGCCAGGCCGGCATCACAATAGCCTTTCCGCAGCGCGATGTACATCTGGATGCAACAAATCCCTTGGAAGTCCGCGTGGTTTCAGATACGCCCGCTACCAAATCTGTTCAACAATCACCCGAAGCGCCTAAAGAACCAGAAGGTTGATCGTATTTGCTGTATCTGATGTAACATTCGCGTCAACCGAAGACCCTGTCGTGCTGCCGATAATTATAGCCACTTTATCTTTTTAAACCAGGCGAGCAGCCCGGCGCCTATGGCGATCAGGATTAGAGTTACATGCAAAAACGCCCATTTGTGTTCGGTTCCCGGGATACCGCCGACATTAATTCCCAGCAACCCGGTTAAAAGGCTAAGTGGCAAAAAAATGGCCGCCACGATGGAAAGGGTGTACATGGCCTTGTTCATTTGCTCTGACAAACGGCTGTTTAACTCTTCCTGGGTAATAGCTGCACGGTCACGCGCTGAGTCAAGATCCTCCACAAAACGGGCCGTTCTCTCGGACAACTCCCGCAAACGCAATTTGACCCGATCATCGATCCAACTTAAGTTTACACTCTGCAGTCGCGCCAGAACATCTCTCTGGGGGGCGATGTAGCGGCGCAAACTGATGGTCTGCCGTCGGATTTTGGCCAGCTGCGTGCGCAGGGCATAGCTTTCCGCGGTCAGCACGGTATCTTCGAGTTCATCTACCTGGTCATCAATTTCGGCAATCACATCTCCCATACGATCAACCATCCGATCAATCACAAGGGAAAGAAAATCGGCGGCATTCCGGGGCCCGGACCCGGCAACGATGGCTTCACGAACATCGCTGATGGCTAAGACCCGGCCGTGGCGCATGGTAATAATACGATTTTCTTCAAAATACATGCGCAAGGCCACCATGTCCTCCGGATCCGATCCGGGGCTGAAATTGACTCCTCTAAGAATTAACAGAAAACCTTCTTTGGTAGCGATAAAGCGCGGTCGGGTGTCCTCCTCCGTTAAAATCTCAATAGATAACGTACTGAGCCGGCTCTTAGTGTACAACCACTGTTTGGCAATTTCCGAAATGTAGTCAAGGTGCACCCAAAGAAGACCATCTTTAGCTTCCCACTCGTTGACAGCCTGCCAGTCAAGCACCGTTTTCCCACCGTTTCCGTACATTATAGATGCATGGATAAGTCCGTCATGCGAATCCATTTTGATTCCTCCTTGACATGATGAATAATTTATAGATTGTGGCATCTTGACAGAAACGAAAATAAAAGCCAATGCTGATTAAAAAACTGCCGTTATCAACTTCAGTACCTCTATCGCAGATAAACGTTTTTACTTTGCCACCCATAACAGACAACATTGCTGATATATCACTAAATGAGTCAGAGCAGCCGAAACCCATACGGTGGCTTATGGGAAGGGTGCGTGATGCCGGGACTGAATCCTGCTTGCCGAGGCGGCCAGGTTTTTCAGTGGATTGCTGCTGATTTTCCAAGCAAGCCTTTTGTCGCGAATCATTCTCAGTGCATTTATTGACGGATTCTCACAGGCGGTTTTAAGTCCCCTTTCCTTGACTGTTGGGCACCATCATTATTCTGCGGACCGGGCTGGTCTGGTGTCGCGAAGTCGCCGGATTTTTCGCCGAGGCAAAAGTCCGTCAGGAAATTCAAATGGTCTTGATGTGTCATGACGGCGCGCTGGGGCCAGTCGAATCGCATCGTATCCACAGCGTGGCGTTGGCAGGCCGATCTTTTTGAATGTCTATTTAAATTATAGATTAGAAGGGCTACATTTGAATATCAACAAGCGGCAACGTGACCGTAAAAGTACTGCCTTTACCGGGCTTGCTGGTGACCATAATGTCGCCCCCGTGTACGCGGGCAATGGCGCGGGCCAGGCTTAAGCCTAAACCGACGCCGCCCAAGGAGCGACTTTCATCGCAGCGGTAAAACCGTTCAAATATGTGGGGCAAGTCCTGGGGGGCAATGCCGACGCCGCTATCGGTGATGACCAAATTCATTTGCTGTTTCAGAGCCGGTTCCGTCTTTAGCTCAACAATGCTGCCCGGTGTTGAATACTTGATGGCATTGTCTAACAGATTGGCGACCATGCGCTGAATCATGCCAACCTCCCCTTTAATCGCCATCACGTTGGTTGCCTTACATTTCAAATTAATATTTTTTTGAGCAGCAGCTGGTTGAAAAAGCTCACAGGCATCTTTTACAATGGCATCAATCTGTATTTTCTTGAACTCAAATTCATCGATACCGGCTTCGGTTTTGGAAATTACCAGCATGGTGTTGATCATATGTAACAAGCGGTCGCATTCCTCGATGGTGCTGGCCGCCATTTGCTGGTAGTCATCGGGGTGCTGGCCGGAGGTTAAAGTGACTTCCGCCAATCCCCGGATGCGGGTGATGGGGCTGCGCAGATCATGGGCAATATTATCGCTCATTTCCTTAATGCCGGAAACCAGTTGTTCGATACGATCCAGCATTTGATTAAAGGTTTCGGCCAGCTGGTCGATCTCATCGCCCCGGGTATTCACCGGTACCCGCTCTTTCAGCGTGCCTTCGGAAATATGGCGGGCGGTACGGGTAACATTACCTACCCCGGTCAATGCCCGGCGCGCCATGAACCACCCAATCAAGGCGGCGACCACAAGCAGCAGCGACATGGTAAACAGCGAGATTCGCCGAAAAGCCTCGATAAAGCGTGTGTAGCCTTCCATGGAAATCCCCAACTGTAAAATAATCTGCGGGCTCAGCATTCCATATAAAACCCGGACCTTGTGGTCATGGCCAAAGACATTGATTGTCTCGAAAACCGGTGGTGATCCGTTGATCAGTTGGCGGATGGCATTCTGGCCAATATCAATGGTTTGCCAGTAGGACATATTGGATGAAGAAAAAACCGATCCATTAGCATACAGCAAGCGAAAGAAAACTTTCTTCTCACCTGCGGCCTGGGCTTCGCGAACTGCGACGCGCTTTACGGTTTCAACACCGCGAAGATTAAGAATTTGGGAGAAATCTTTAACTTGCCGTAGAAGTTCTTGATCGGTGCGCTCCTGTATAAAATCAGCAATTAACACATAAAAAAAAAGAAATGCCAGGCAAGAAGAAAGGGTAAAGATGCCTGCATACCACAGGGTCAGTCGAAAGGCCAGGGTACGGCGAAACTCATTCAGGCGCTTTAAGAACATAACCGACTCCCCGCACGGTGTGAATGAGCTTATGATCGAATTCTTTATCGACTTTATCCCGTAACCGGCAAATACGTGCCTCCACTACATTGGTCTGTGGATCAAAATTATAATCCCACACATGCTCCATTATCATTGTTTTGGAAACGACGCGCCCTGCATTGCGCAGCAGATATTCCAGCAGCGCAAACTCGCGCGGTTGCAGTTCGATCGACTGGCCGGCGCGACTCACTTCGCGGGTGAGCAGATTCAATGACAGGTCCGCCACCGACAATCGGGTGGGTTCGCTGGCGCCGGAAGATCTGCGCATCAAAGCCTGAACGCGTGCCAGCAATTCTGAAAAGGCAAATGGTTTGGTTAAATAGTCATCACTGCCCGTTTGAAGTCCCTTAACCCGATCGTCAATCGATCCCTTGGCACTTAGAATGATCACCGGTGTGTTGATCGCTTGCCGACGGATTTTTTTAATGAGCGTCAGGCCGTCAATTTTCGGCAGCATGATGTCAATAACAGCGACATCGTAGGGCTCCGTAATCGCCAGGTGCAAGCCATCCTCGCCATTGTTGGCATGATCAACTGCAAACCCGGCGGCTTTTAAACCTTTGATAATAAAAGATGCGATTTTATTATCATCTTCAACCAGAAGTAACCGCATAAAAGGATTCCTATTTAGGATTAATATAATTGGCAGTGCGATTAGCAACCGATTGAAATATAGATGAATTTGGCGGTGAAAACAAGGTGTCGGCTTTCGAATCGGCAACACCGTTGTTTCTGTGCTTGACAAAAATTTTTTATTGTCCAAATTTAGTTCATGAAGTCGACACATATTTTTTAATGCCAAGCAAGTCGAGGAATGCCATGACACTTCAGGAGCGTATAAAAAAAGATCTCGTTGCAGCCATGAAAGCCAAAGACGAAGATAAAAAATCAGCATTGCGGGTTATTCTGGGCGAATTTGGAAGGCAGGCTAAAAAGGGGCTCTCCGATGATGATGTGAGCAAAATCTTGCGCAAACTCATTAAGTCGGAAAAGGAAGTCATCGTCCAGCAAGGCGATTCTGCAGAATCACCATTTATCGCTATTCTCGAGAACTACCTTCCGCAAATGGCAACCGACGATGACATCAAATCCTGGATCGCCGAGAATATAGATTTTTCACAATTTAAAAACAACATGCAGGCAATGGGTGCCATTATGAAACATTTTGGCGGCACCGCCGACGGTAATCGTGTCCGACAAATTTTACAAAATTTTTAAGCATCTGTTTTAAATAATCGTTTTTCTCTGCCGAACCGCAGTCAATGAGAGGATCATCCCATGCCCTATTTAAAAATTGAAACCAATCAAGCGCTGGATGACGAAACCGCCCAAACGCTCGCCAGCAAAACATCCGCATTTATCGCTGAACTAATCGGCAAACCCGAACAATGGGTTATGGTGGCCATTGACAGCGGAGTGCCCATGGCCTATGCCGGAAACAATGAAGCCACGGCTTTTGTGGAACTGAAAAGCATCGGTTTGCCTGAAGACCGGTGTGCGGCATTCTCCCAGGCACTGTGCGAATTTCTCAATACCGAATTGCTTATCGCCCAGAACCGCATTTACATTGAATTTAAAGATATCAGCCGATCTTTATTTGGCTGGAATGGCGGCACCTTCTAAAACGCCGAAGCAGGAATGCGCCTGTTAAAACCGATCATGTCCTCTCCCACCACCGATCCCGTTTTATTGGTTGCTGACATCGAAGGCAGCTCGGGTTGCTGGAGTTATCAGGCATCATCTTTTATGACAAATGCTTGGCGGGAAGCCTGTGTCGAAATGTCACTGGATATTAACGCGGTGGTTAGTGCCTGCGCAGATGCGGGCGTCACCAATATTGTGGTTAAAGACTTTCATCGCACCGGTTATAATCTCATTCCGGAATTGATTGACAAACGGGCGCGCATTGTACACGGGTATCACCGTGGCCCGGTTCCCGGTGTGGGGCACCCCGGCGAAGCTTCCCGGGTGCTCTATATCGGGTTGCACGCCGCATCCGGAACCAATGGCTTTTTAGCCCACACTCTGACATCGCGGATCTCCTGCTTGGAAGTCAATGGCCGACCGCTTCCGGAAATCGCCCTTTTTTCGGCCTCACTGGCACCCTTCAACATCAGGCCGATCTTTTTCTCAGGCTGCCCCACCGCGTGCGCGCAGGCTGCCTATATT
>JASJAZ010000177.1 GCA_030066785.1 Desulfobacterales bacterium
AACCCTTTAGATGTACGCGATTTATTTGATCATGAATTATTGGTGGAATTAATCGGGGATGTCTTTAGATCTTACTATAAGGGGTTTGTGGGATGTGATTTTAAGGGCGAGGCGCCTTTTGATATACAAATGCTTTCTGATCGAATGATTGAGGCAATGGGTGTGGATGTATTTATGGAGGAAATTTTGCGAATCCGCGATCAGCAACTCATGACCAATGATGGGTTTAAGGAGTTTTTGCTGCGACGTGGTTATAGCCCCGATAGGATCGCCAAGCTAAAAAGAGGCGAGAGCGATCTGATTCTACATACAGGTCCGCATCTGGGTGGCTTCAATGAATCGATATCACTTCCTGAATTAATTCGGTTTTTGGCCACCGCCTCAGCTTATTGTGTTGCTGATAAATTTATCCAAAACCGTTACAGCGCATTCAATGCGGCAGCTTAGGCAAGTTTATTCAATTTTTGACAGCGGACCTTTGGTCGAATTAAATATGAAAATGGATTTTTGATGAAAAATGAAAAAGCAGATTGATCCAAGAATGCATTCCGCCGAGCATCTTCTCAACCAAACCATGGTGCAGATGTTTGGTTGCGATCGTTGTTTTAGTGCCCACATCGAGAAGAAAAAGTCAAAATGCGACTATTACTTCTCAAGATCTTTATCAGAAATAGAAATCAAATTGATCGAAAAACAAGTCAATCGGATCATTTCATTAAATTTGCCTATCAGCGAAAAATTGATACCAATCCAAGACGCTCGCAACCGATTTCATCTTGACCGGTTGCCGGCAGATGCTGGCGATACCATTCGTATTGTTAGTATCGGCGAATATGATCATTGCCCGTGCATTGGTCCGCATGTGAATTCAACCGAAGCAATTGGTTCGTTTCGAATCACGACACATAGTTTTGCAAAGGGTGTGCTGCGTATTCGCTTTAGATTAAAACAGACAGATTAGTTCTTTATATTTGCCTCTCGCCGTGGAATTGAAATTACAAGCCTAATCTTGAGATTTATTTTTCAGTTATCAGAAAAACAATAGAAAATTTTCAGTAAATCTCTTTCCCTTTATTAGCCAAAGACCGATGGTTGCAGATGAGTGGAAGAAGATCGGGCTAAACGATGCTTCATACCGGAAAAAGGCCGAAAAGCTTACCAGTAGCTAATCTATTTGTTTGACGTTTAAAACCAGAAATTTTTCCTGCCAATACAAAAGACCGCATACTTTTATTTTTAAATAGCTGCCTGACAACGACTCATCCGCCTGTAATAACCTGCATCTGCGGCAGATGAACTAGATTTTATAAGCTTAGGCCATCTTTGTTCGACTTATTATGGAAAATGCTTTCATAGGGATATGGAATAATAATTCATAGGAAGCGTTTAATTCATAAATTTGATGCCTGTAACCATCTATAATATCTGTTAATTCCAGAAATGCAGATGTTGGCATATTTCGTGCTCCAGCTATCTTTGTCTGTGTCTAAGGTTAGATTTACCAACGCTAAACGATAAAGAGTCAATCAACCAATTAAATTGTTGCCGATGCTATGATGATTTTGCGATGATTTTGCAAAGCCAGGTGTTTTTTCTTTTTATCAAGTGATAATAATAATTTATATAAAAGGAGGGGTGGGATGAAACCAAAAGTCAAAGTAGAAGAGCTGCATGAATTGCCGCGTGATGATAGTAAGCGGCCACAGTTGAAAGTTGTGCAAGACAAAGATATTAATGAAACCCTGGAAACCAAAGAAAGTTTTGTCCGCAAATATCATTCTGGTATCAAATATGTGGATTCGGTTGTTGAATTATGTCCACATTGTAAAAAACCAACGAACGCAAGCTTGAGACGCCTGGTAGTTGATACCGCACTGGCTTATATTGCCGAGAAAGATTTTGAGCGCGAGCGCATGTACGGACGCCGCAGGATGATATTACTGTCTTTAGCCGCTGCAGCCTGTTTGGGTGTGGCTGGTTATATTACGTTTTTCTTGATGCATAGTAAATTTTAAGTTGCGAATAGAATTTATCGATAGTCTTCGATATCTTTTTGGCTGGTTTGGCATTTTAAGCCGTAAAAGGTTATTGATACCATCCAAAAGTATTTGCTTCCTAGATTGATGATGCCATGCAGTTGATTTTTTTTAAATTTTGCTAATTTATGCTTCCATGGTGTCGAGGTATAACAATCAAATATTATTGCACTAATAATAAATTGCGCATAAATGTAACCCGACCATTCATTATTACCAAAAGGGTTTAGGTTATGTTTTGACCGAGAGTCCAAATGTAAATTTTAACCTTGATAACATTTTAAACCAGCAAGGTATAGATAAGTATATCGCGGAGTACTTTGCTGGTGATTTTCTATGTCTGGAAGGTAAAGATTCTCGCGATCTCTTTATTCTTCTCGAGGGCAATCTGGAAGTCTTCAAAGGCCCGCAAAAACTGGCAGAAATTTCGAAAGCCGGTGCTCTGGTCGGAGAGATTTCTTTTTTGCTGCAGCGTAAGCGCACCGCCACCGTTAAAGCAAAATCTTCCGTTCGAACAATCCGCATCCCCCAAGAAAAGGTTCATTCTTTTTTAGAAACGGTTCCTGCTCTGGCCTGGCATATTTCTCAGAGCTTGGCCCAGAGATTGAAGGATCGATCCCAGGCCCTCTTCGCATTGCAGCAATTTTCGAATCATTTGCAAGACGCCGTCATCGCTACGGATTTAGATGGATCAATTATTATTTGGAACAAAGCGGCCGAAGAGCTTTTTGGCAAAAAGTGGGAAGACATGCAGGGCCAACCGATTCAAAGTGTTTATGCTGAATCGAAAGAATATCAAAATGTTATCAAAGAGTTGAAGGCGGGCTATCCGTCCCGCGAGCAAACGCTAAAAGTTCATCACCCGGAAAAAGGCCTCTGTTATGTTTCCGTCAGCACTAGCGCGCTTTATGATCATCACAGCAATCTCGCCGGTCTTTTTACAATTAATCGCGATATCACCGAAAGCGAGATTGTTAAGTTGCGTTATCGTCGGATTCGTCGCTGGCTTCTGCCATCCCTGGCAGGCGCTTGCTTGCTGGTTACAGCGCTATTTGCCATTTATCCGCGCATATGGACTCAAAATCGTATAATGACCATTAAACAACAGACGCTGCGCGATCAGATTGCCAAGGATATTTTCTTGATAAAATCTATTGCACTGGATTCATTTGCTCAGAAAAATACCAACTATCTCAATGCGTTTATGGCTGAATTTTTTAGTTTTCGCCGTTCAACGCAAATACCTTACAAGGGAGTCATTTGCCTAGACGCGGATAAGGAAGTTTTCTGTGCGCACTTCATCAATAATGAAACAATGAATAGATTTGTGATCGGTAGCAGTTATGCCGCTATCCCGCTAAATATAGATGACCCAAAGACTCACAAAGTTCTGACGCTATACTGGGCCGACCAGCAACACCCATCTGGCCGCAAGCAAATAGAGCTGGCGTTTAGAATAAACATGGACGATAATTTTTTGGGTTGGTTATTATTGCAAATGGATACAGATATTTTAGAAAAAGATTACGATGTTGACATCAATGCATTACGAAAATTTAACTTTTAGATCAGCTGACCTCAAAACGAACAACCGTATAACCATCATATCGAAATAGCGCTCTAAGCGATGGTCCGAATTTCCTCCATTATTTCTTTCAATATAGACTGATTTAAAACCCACTAATTACTGGTAACACTCAATAAAACAACCATATATGTTTCAAGCGCCGTTACGGCCAACAATTGTCATAACCTAGTGTTGAAAGGAATCAAGTCGTGCGAATCCTGTACATGAATCCATCCTTTTTCGGTATTGACAATCTTAACATCGCCCCTTACCATTCGCCACTTTTAAAGCTCTTTGCGACACTCGCAATATATGAGCAATCAGTTGGTGACCATAAAAGATATGATTTTTAATTGGGTACCAGTTGAAATCAAAACTGTGCGCCTGAAAGGGGGAAAAATGCATAAGCTTATATTCAAAACAATCGTCATAATGACATTTATTGGATTCGGATTGACATCGATCTTAAATGTGGCCTTTGCGGCTCAAAAAAAATATAAAATTGGGGTCACTGTGATCGTTTCCCATCCAGCCTTGGAAGGTGTTCAAAAAGGATTTGAGCAGGCCCTCAAAGATGCTGGTTTGGATGTAACCTACGATTATCAGAATGCCCAGGGCGACATGGCTACCGCGCATGCGATAGCCCAAAAGTTTGCCCAGGATGACAGTTTTGATCTGATTCATGCGATTGCGACGCCTACCGCCCAGGCCGCTTGTAAACTCATTAAAGACAAGCCGGTGGTATATGACTCGGTGACGGATCCCGTGGGTGCTGGTTTAGTGAAAAGTTTTGCGCCAGATGGCCGGAATGTAACCGGCCTTTCAGATGAATGGGATATTGATCTGCAAATCAGCACGTATTTGCAAGTGGTTCCTACGGCAAAGACCTGGGGCACCGTATATAACGCCGGCGATGCTAATTCTTTGAAAAGCATAAGCTTGACCCGTGCCGCTCTTGAAAAACGAAACCTGAAACTGATCGAGATAACGGTTTCCAGTTCCAATGAGGTGTATGCTGCGGCTCAGTCCTTGGCGGGACGCGTTGATGCCATATACATTTCATCAGACAATATCGCTGTGTCGGCCTTTGAAGCTATCACACGCGTTGCGAACCAACATAAAATTCCCCTTTTCGCAGGCGATACGGGCTCTGTGGCTCGCGGTGCCATTATGGCCTTGGGATATAATTATTATAAAACCGGTTATGCCTGCGCCCAACTGGCCATTCAGATCCTTAGAGATGGAAAAAAGCCTGGAGATTTGGCATCAATTCGTGTGGCCGATATTGAAGATATCCTCGAGTTACATCTCAGTGTCATCAATGCAAAAACTCAAAATGTAACATTAAGTGACAGCCTCATTCAAAGAGCCCAGAAATCTGGCGGCAAGGTCTACCAATAACCCCGCTAGTCAATCACAGAAAAGATGGATGGCCCTTTTAAGCAGTTAAGCGACCGCTTTAATCTGGTCCCAGAAGGATCGTTTGGTAAAACTAACCATGTTTTTGCTAGATATCATACCGATCGCTCTTGAACAGGGTTTGGCCTACGCTCTAGTTGCTTTGGGAATTGCCCTCACATTTAGAGTGTTAGCCTTTCCGGATCTCACCGTCGACGGTAGTTTTCCGTTGGGCGGTGCTGTTTGCGCCAGATTGATTGTGGATGGTATGGATCCGGCACTGGCGGTGTGTGCAGCTGTTGGTGCCGGATTTTTGGCTGGATGTGCGACGGGAGTATTGAGTACCCGGTTTAAAATTAACAGCCTGTTGGCGGGCATCCTGATTATGACCATATTATATTCCATAAATCTTCGAATTATGGGCCGCGCCAATATACCCTTGTTGACGGTTGCAACCCTTATGACCCCATTGGAGAGCCTATCGGTCTCTCGTTATATTCCGGTGATCGGATTTTTCTTTATCGTGGCGGCAACGTGTAAACTTTTTTTAGATTTATTCTTACACTCAGAATACGGCTTGGCCTTTCGTGCTACCGGTGACAACGAGCAGATGATATGCAGTTTAGGCATGAACACCGATTCAGCCACAATCATGGGTTTAGGTATTTCCAATGCACTGGTGGCCCTTGCCGGTGCTTTGATTGCACAGGACCAGGGATTTGCAGATGTTGGCATGGGCATTGGTTTAATTGTGGCCGGCTTGGCCTCTATAATTATCGGAGAAGCCGTGATAAAGCCCCGCACTGTTTTTAGGCTGACACTAGCAACCATCATCGGGTCCATTTTGTACCGGTTTATTATCGCGTTGGGAATGCGCATGGGACTGGCGCCGACCGATCTAAAGTTAGCCACTGGTTTGATGGTGATTTTTGCCCTGATTATTCCAGCCATCAAAGGATCGAAAGAGGGCAAGGTGCATTTAAGAGGAGTTTGAGATGCCCCCTCCAATGCTTGTCTTGTCTGAAATAAGCAAGGTTTTCAACCGTGGAACCCAAGACCAGAAAACTGCTTTGGACAATATCAGCCTCACAGTCAACCAGGGGGATTTTGTTACCATCATCGGCTCCAACGGCGCTGGTAAAACAACCCTTTTAAACATAATCGCTGGAACGCACAATCCTGATACAGGCCGGATAACTATTTGCGGTGATGACATCACACGTAGTCCGGAACATCGCATGGCTGCCTACATGGCCCGGGTATTTCAGAACCCCACAACCGGCACGGCCGGCAAAATGACCATTGAGGAAAACCTATGCATGGCAGAGCTCAGGGGATGTAAGCGCCGCCTGTTTCGATGGGGCGTCACGCGCCACCGTCGCCAGCAATATCAGGCGATTTTAAAAACCTTGGACTTGGGATTGGAGCATCGTTTAGGCGAAAAAGTCGGATTACTCTCCGGCGGGCAGCGGCAATCGTTATCTCTTTTAATGACTACCTTAATTCCGCCCAAACTTTTGATATTAGATGAACATACCGCCGCTTTGGATCCTAAGACCGCTGCCAAAGTAATGGCATTGACGGATCACATGATTCAACAAAACCGATTAACCACGCTAATGGTGACCCATAATATGCATCAAGCATTACGTTACGGCAATCGGATGATTATGCTGCACCGGGGACGGATCAAATTAGATGTCAGTGGCCCTGAAAAAGAGCAGTTAACGGTTAAGGATGTCGTCCAAAAATTTGAGCTTTCACTGGATGATGAGACCTTGTTGTCTACCCACATTTAGGGGCTGCCTACTATAAAAATGATTTGCTTGCGCATCAATAATGCTAGCCATAAAGATCTTTGCTGCAGGGGGTATTTGGTGAGAATGTATGCAGGGTCTCTTTAAGATATAAACTCAACCGCAGGTTTTTTTCAATGAAACGCATTCCTTGGCAGGCGCTATATAAAACCGACGTAGGCCTGCCAGCACCCTTAGTCTGATAAAACCGGCAATAGTATTTGAAAAAGGCAAAAATTTGCGCTCATATTTAGCCGTGATTAATCAATGCAATTCAGATCAAATCAGTCGAATGATCCGCAAAGGAACGATCGGATGGAGTTTGCAGAAAAAATCCACCCCCGCCATACGGCTTTTCTGGTAATTGATGTTCAGCGGGAGTATTTTAATAAGGACGGCATCATTGATCTACTTGGATACGACTATAAGCAGTTGCGGACAATGATTGATCCCTTAAATCATTTTCTCAAAGAAGCCCGAAATTTTCTTGGTAGGGTTATATTTACACAGGATATCTATCAGCCTCACAAGCATTCAGCCGTTCTGCAGGAGCACTATCACCGAGCCCAAATGGAACGACCATATAATCCGCAGATGGAAGAATTCTACAGGATCTCGCCGGCTCCAACCGATATCGTGTTGACCAAATATCGCTATTCCGCTTTTTTCGAAACTGAATTGGATGATTTTTTGCGGACCAATGGTATCAAAACAATCATTTTAAGCGGTGTGGCCACCAACGTTTGCGTGGAATCGACTGCCCGTGATGGTTTCATGCTTGATTACCATGTTATCGTTGTCTCTGACCTGACCACCGGCGTCGAATCCAAGGCCCATCAAATGTCGCTGTTTAACATCAATCAGTTCTTTGGCGAAGTTGTATCATCCCAAAAAATCGTTCGAACCTGGAAAGCGTTGTCGCCAACTGATTGACAGGATTTTTATAAATCGATTGTTGTCGGCTCGGCCATAGCCCAGCAGATAAAGCCGGGTCTTACCATTATAGCCCGCCAATGACCTAAGTTTTATCTTTCATGATTCAATTGTCATAGTATACCATGAAAAAACAAAATATCCGTTTGATCCATGACGAATTGCCACCTTTCGGCTACCGACAAGCTAACCGTTCCACGGGGATGATTATTGAATTGTTGGAAGCAATCTTGACGCCCACAAATATCTACGCCAATTACATCAATGTTGCCATGCAAACGATCCAAGATGCCTTGGAACATCATAAGGCGGATGGATTGGCATTTCTGGCAGTAACGCCTGAGCGCCGCCAACATTTCCAGTTTAGCCAGCCACTTGTTAATACCGGCGGCGGATTGTTTGTGCCGGCAGATACCGAACTGTCATCAGATCCTGATTGGCTGGCAGGCAAGGCCATCGCTACCCCATCTGGCGGGCCACTAATTGGCTATCTTCGCCACCGCTATCCCAGTGTGACAATTTCCCCAGTTAATGATTATTCGGATGCGCTTAAAGCTGTGATAGAAGGGCATGCGATTGCCGCAGCGTTAAATGTGCACGCGGGCCAAATAACTGCGCACAGAATCTACCCGGGCCAATTTGTTTGCCTGGACAAGTTTATATGTTCGGTAGATCTGGCCGTTGCGGTGATTCACGGCAAGCATTTTCAGTTGATTGAAACCGTCAATCGAGGTCTTGTTCGGTTGCATACCACTGGGGAATATGACCAAATTATATCTCGGTGGCAGAGGAATAACACTTTCGATTCCTTTTTGAGCCACCCATAGCGTCATACGGCACCATTATCCGCCATGGCCCTAAATGAAATAGCCATCGGGTGGATGCTTCCTTTCGGCAATTGACGATTTTTTGGGATGCGGGCGACGTACGATTGATTGGCGGGGACATTGTTGTTCCATTTGCATCGAAAAGTAATACTAGCTTTTCGGCCAATATCTTCATGTACCAATTTTCAAGCATGCAAAAATGGCGGAAAGGGCAGGGTAGAAAATGAAAATGCCCGTCAAGTCGACAGGCATTTCATGTTGTAAAATCCTGGGCAAAAAAGATCAGCTGTTTGACTGATTAGATTTCACCCAATGGATAGCGACCTTCCTTCCATCGTTCCCGTTTGGAAAAAGCATCTTTGGCAACATTTAGCAATAATTCAAGGCTTACCGGTTTGGTGAAGTAATCATCAAATCCGGCTTCACGGCAATCTGCCAATTCAAATAACGAAGGGTTGCCCGTGATCGCATGCAACACTGTCAAAGGTTTTTCTTTGCGAATTTTCTTGCAAAGTTGTAGACCGTTCATCCCAGGCAAGTTGAGGTCTAGGAACATCACCTGGATCTTTTCTTGGTTTAAAATTTCCCAAGCTTTTTCGGCATCTTCCACCGCCCGTACCGTATAGCCTGCTCTCGTAAATGTTTGCGCCAATAAATCGCGGACCAAATCGTCATCATCGACTACTAGAACTTTATTGTTTCGCATACGTTTCAACTCCACATACAAGCATTTAGCTTTTTCAATCACACGATCTTGACAACTGATATTGGATTTATCGGAACTTTGCAGATAGACTTTAGTGCAATAATTAGCTGTGACTCGCCATATTTATTCCCAGGTTAATCAAAAACTGAAACAAAGCTGGAATTATATCGATGGTTTTTAACCGGCATTTTTTGGAGGGAACTGGGAAAATGGTGCCGGATTAATGCAAATTGGCGGCTATTGACAATAAAAACAATAATACCAATATGATAAGCAATGTTTAAATGAATGATTCGATTGATTGGTTGTTTTAAGCGGCGTTTCTGATTGCTGGGAATCCTATTACGGGTTGTCAATCTCGGTGAAGTGCTTTTTCAACAGCGGGATAAACTTATGATTGGCTTTGGGAAATGGGTAATGGTCAAGATCATCTACAGATACCCATTGAGCGTTCTGGGGACCGTTTAACACGATTTTTCCGGTTAAGTACCGGCATAAAAAAACATCCATGACAATTTTAAAGTGCGTGTAGGCATGTTTGATCCGTCCAATAAAGGTGATAATTTCGGTCGTCAAGTTCACCTCTTCTTTGATTTCGCGCAGACACGCCTGGTAAGGCTCTTCTGAACCAATTATTTTGCCTCCTGGAAATTCCCATAATCCTCCCAATAAACCCTGATTCTGGCGTTGCGTAATCAGTATTTTTGAACCTCGCCGGATAACGCCCACCGCAATTTGGTATTGGGGAATTGGGCGGCGTTTTATTTTGTAGGGAAATTCGCCAACCCGCTTGGTGGTGTATGCTTGGCAAACCATGGATAGTGGGCATTCAGCACATAGGGGGCTGGATGGTGTGCACACAAGTGCGCCTAATTCCATGACTGCCTGATTAAACCCACCCGGTTGTTTTCTTGCCAAAAGCAGCGTTGCATATTGTTTGAAAAGCTTTAACGATTTTGGCTGATTGACGGGTGCCGAAAGACAAAAAAGCCTTGCCAGCACGCGTTTAACATT
>JASJAZ010000178.1 GCA_030066785.1 Desulfobacterales bacterium
AAGGGTGACGAATGGCCCGATACGCTGCAATGGCAGGAAGAGGAAGCCCAGGCCGAAATTCCAGATCTGCGCATTCCGCTCGAGAAAGAGGGCGCTGACATCATGTACTCCGTCATCGCGCCGGAACCGAAGTTTCAGGCCCAATTGATTTATCAAGCAGCGGTCATCATGCATTTGGCAGGCGTAAACTGGACCATGCCGGCAAGTATCGGATGGGATAACAGTGATATGGCCATGTTTACAGGCGACAATGAACTCATGGGCCGCATTAAACGCACCCATTTTGAAACCGCTGCGCGCCTAAAGGTCAAGCGTATTGTGATGGGGGAGTGCGGCCATGCTTTCCGGTCGGTGTACGACATGGGCAACCGTTGGCTGGGATGGAAAATGCCGCCGTTTCAAATTGTGCATGCAATCGAATTCTTCTATGAACTGGTGAAAGAGGGCCGGATCAAAATAGCCAAAAAGTATGATCAACCGGTAACGTTACATGACCCTTGCAATGTGGTTCGCGGCGGCGGCCTTCATGAAAAGGCCCGCTGGCTGGCCAAAGCCATTTGTGAAGAAGTCATCGAAATGCATCCCAATCGCGAGCACAATTACTGCTGTGCCGCCGGGGGCGGGGCGATCAACTGCGGACCGCCATATAAAATGACGCGCATTAAGGGCAACCGTATAAAGGCTGAACAACTTTTCTCGGCCAAAACCAAAGGCGCCAAAATTTTGATTGCACCTTGCCATAATTGCCACAGCGGCCTTCACGATATCATTCACCATTATAGCGTTGGTTTGGATATTAAATTTTTTGGCGATATTCTGTATGAAGTCATGGAAAAACCAGCATAAGTCAAAGGAGATGGCGGGATGAACAAAAGAGTCTTACTCGGAATTGCAATGGTAACTGTAGGTGTATTTGTCTTGGCATCGGCCTACTCTCAGGAAGACATTACCCATATTGATCATCGCATGTTTTCGCAGCCGCAAAGACCTTCGGCCATTTTCAACCATGATGAACATAATGAAAAAGCGGAAATCGAAGAGTGCAATGAGTGCCACCATGTATATGAAGATGGTCAAAAGCTGGAAGATGAATCGTCAGAGGATCAGCTTTGCATGGAGTGCCACGAATTAAATGATATGGATCGGCGCCCCGGATTGATGAAAGCGTATCATCTGAATTGCAAAGGTTGCCATTTAAAAGCCAAAAAAGGGCCGATCTTATGTGGCGAATGTCATGTTAAAGAATAACAGGCTCTAACCAAAATTTGAAAGAGAGGTCTGTCATGGCCAAAAAGATTTTAATCATTGACGATGACCCTGTAGTGGTCAAATACCTTACATCGCTTTTTAACGATAACGGCTATGAAACAGTTAGCGCCAGTAGCACGATGGAGGGCCTTGAAGCCGTTCGCAAAGAAAAACCGGATTTAATTACCCTTGATCTTGAAATGCCGGGCGAGTGGGGCCCACGTTTTTATCGAAAGTTGCGCAAGGATAAAGAACTGAAAAATACACCTGTGGTTGTAATCAGCGGTATCGATGGTGATCATGCCATCAAAGATGCCGTAGCGTTTGTGGCCAAACCTTTTGACAAAGATAAACTTCTTGGAATTGTCAAACGTACCATTGGATAAACAGACAGACTTTTCTGACCATTTAGCCGAATAAAAAAAGCCAGCCCCTTTCACAAGCGGCCGGCTTTCTTTCTCATCGCTGCAAGCTGTTCGGCTATTAACTTATCAACTATTTACCGCGACTCTTGGCGAGTCCGATATCGTTCAGGGCGTCCTCAATTTCTTCTAAAATAGCCGGATCGTCAATCGTTGCTGGTGTTTTATACTCTTTATTGTCGGCTATTTTTTGAATGGTGCCTCTTAATATCTTACCGGAACGGGTTTTGGGTAGTCGTTTTACCACCGTAGCGGTTTTAAAGGATGCAACGGGACCAATTCGATCCCGGACCATCTGAATTACTTCTTTAATAATTTCACCCTGATCACGGTCAACACCGGCATTCAATACAATAAAGCCGATGGGAACCTGACCCTTGAGCTGATCATCAACGCCCAGCACGGCACATTCGGCCACATCCGGATGATCTGCCAAAACCTCTTCCATGGCACCCGTTGATAGCCGGTGGCCGGCCACGTTTATAATATCATCGGTGCGGGCCATCACAAAGGCATAGCCATCTGCATCGATGTAGCCGGCATCAGCGGTCTTGTAATAGCCGGGAAACTCGCCCATGTAGGATTCTATAAACCGCTCATCATTGTTCCACAGGGTTGGCAGTGTACCGGGAGGCAGCGGTAATTTAACCACTAAAGCACCAATGTCACCGGATCCGACTGGCTCTCTGGTTTCCGGATCCAAAACATTTAAATTCCAGCCCGGTGCCGGTTTGGTTGGCGATCCCTCTTTGACGTCGAATTGATGCAAACCGAGACAATTGGCACAAATAGCCCATCCGGTTTCGGTTTGCCACCAGTGGTCAATGACGGGTACGCCTAAATTTGACTCCGCCCACTTGAGGGTATCGGGATCAAGTCTTTCACCGGCCAGAAACAGGGCTTTGAAATTTGATAGATCATAATTTTTAATTAACTCTGCGCTGGGGTCTTCTCTTTTAATGGCCCTAAAAGCAGTCGGGGCGGTAAACATACATTTGACGTTATGATCCGAAATTACACGCCAAAACACACCGGCATCAGGTGTACCCACCGGTTTGCCTTCAAACAATATCGTCGTGCAGCCCCTGAACAGGGGTCCGTAAACGATATATGAATGACCGACCACCCAACCGACATCCGATGCGGCCCAATACGTATCGCCAGCATCAACATTGTAAACGGTTTTCATGGTCCATTTAAGGGCTACCACATGACCGCCGTTATCGCGCACGACGCCTTTGGGCTGACCGGTGGTGCCGGAAGTATAAAGAATATACAAAGGATCTGTAGCTGCTACAGGAACACAATCGTGCGGTGTGGCCTGGGCCATGGCCTCATTCCAATCCAGGTCACGGCCTTCTACCATGGTGGCGGTTTCCATAGGTCGCTGGATTATAATGCATTTTTCGGGTTTTGAATCCGCCATATCAATGGCACCGTCCAGCAGCGGCTTATAGGCAATGATCCGTGCAACTTCAATTCCACACGAAGCCGATACGATAACTTTGGGCTTGGCATCGTTGATGCGCGTTGCCAATTCTTTCGCAGCAAAACCGCCGAAAACAACCGAATGCACCGCACCTAATCGGGCACATGCCAGCATTGCAATCACCGCCTCCGGAATCATGGGCATATATATAAGAACGCGGTCGCCTTTGGTCACACCTTGGGCGGCAAGGGCACCGGCAAATTTGGCCACCTCATCTCGCAGCGCGGTATAGGTATATTTTTTGACGCTTTCCGTCACCGGGCTGTCATAAACCATTGCCAGCTGGTCGCCGCGCCCGTTATCGATATGCACATCCAGGGCATTGTAGCAGGTATTTAGTTCGCCGCCGACAAACCAGCGGTAAAAGGGCGGGTTAGAATCATCCAGCACCTTATCCCATTTTTTGTACCAATGGACATCCTCGGCAACTTCACCCCAGAAACTATTCGGATCATTAATCGATCTATCAAATGCTTCATCATAACGGTTGGCCATGTCTGTTCCTCCTTATTTTGGTTGGATTACATTTTTATGCGTTACCACCATAGGGAAAAATAAAATAGCGTGTCAAGAGAAAAAATGAATGTGATACAGTATATGAATGAATAAAAATTTATTAAATAATGACTAATAAAGTTGCGTGGTTCAATACATCTTGTGATACAGGCGCCTAGAAAGAAACCAACATAAACTTTCATTTGTTTTGAACAGGCTAAACGTGTCCCCAAACTTCATTGGAAGTTGATAGGATTTTTTAACGCAATAATATGATTCATGCGCTAAATGCGATTTTCGAATTGGGCCTTGAACACGACAACGCTGGATTTGCCAATTGAAAATTTTGGCAAATACATGTTGTTTTGTCTTTACGGAGGGCTAAATAAATCGATGCCGGTGAGTAACTAGCGGATGATGCATTCCTGGACCCAGGGCTCAGCCAGCGCTTTTAGCTTTAAAAGTTCTTTCCGGCTGTAAAGAAAATTTCGGCCTGCAAAAAAATCGGGGTGTAAAACCTCTGATTCGTGAAAGGCTTGTAAGGTGTAGCGTCGGCATCCGGCTATAATTTTGGCAATTTTTTCGATGACCGTTTCGGTAACAAATGGTTTGACGCAAGTGGTTCTAAATTCATGGGGCACATCCGATTCCATCAAAATCCGGATGCTATCCAAAATCTTGTCAGGGTTTTGGGATTTACGAATAAACGGGGAATATTCATACGGATCGGTTTTAATATCCATTGCGCAATAATCAACCAAAGATTGCTCGATTAATTTAGCAAGAATCTCCGGGCGGCTACCATTGGTATCAAGCTTCACCGGAAAACCCATCTGTTTTATGATACGGCATAAATCAAACAGCTCTTTTTGCAACGTCGGTTCTCCACCTGAAATCACCACTCCGTCTAAAAAGCTTTTACGTGTCTCGAGAAAATCGAAAACCTGTTGATCCTCTATCATGGCCACACAACTGCTCTCACACCGCACCAACTCAGGATTATGACAGTAAGGGCAATCAAAATTACACCCGGCTGTAAATAGGACACAACTTATTTTCCCAGGATAGTCGATCAAAGAATTTTTATGGATACCGCCCAGCTGCATAGTTTAGACCCAATAAACGCCAAAAGGTATGAGGTTGATTCTAAAAGCGTTTCCTTTTTGCCACGATTAGAATTTGATAGTGGCGTTATGCAATTCTATAATTTTTGCGTAAATTGAACTCGGCCTGTTTACCGTTATTCCATTGCTTAACCGGTCTTAGATAGCCCACCACACGTGAATATACTTCGGTTTCCTGTTGGCACTGCGAACAGGTCCCTTGTTCACCATTTATGTACCCATGCGATGGGCACACACTGAAAGTCGGCGTTAATGTAAAGTAAGGCAAATGGTAATTGGTGGCGATTTTGCGAATGATGCTTTTAATGGCATCAATATCAGTCACCTGCTCTCCCAAAAATATGTGCAAAACAGTGCCGCCGGTGTATCGGGCCTGTAATTGATCTTGCAGCTGAAGTGTTTCAAAAAGATCATCGGTATAGTTAACCGGCAGCTGTGTGGAATTGGTGTAATAGGGTGCCGCACCTTTATCGGAATCCGTCTCATTGGAACATTTGATATTGGGAAACTGCTTTTTGTCCAGCATGGCCAATCGATAAGAAGTACCCTCCGCCGGTGTTGCCTCCAGGTTAAAGATGTCACCGGTATCTTCCTGAATCTTGGCAATCAGTTCCCGAATATAGTCCATTACTTCCAATGCAAAGTGCTGACCTTCTGAGGTGCCGATATCCGTACCCAAAAAATTTTGACAGGCCTCATTCATGCCGATAATGCCGATGGTTGAAAAATGATTTTTCCAGAAAAGACCGCTGGATTGTTTGATTTCTCGTAGGTAAAACTTGGAGTAGGGATATAGATTCAGGTTAGTAAACCGCTCCAATATTTTGCGCTTGATCATGAGGCTTTCGGCGGCCAAATCAAATTTGGATTTCAAGTTTTCAAAAAATTCATCTTTGGTGCTTGCAAGGTATCCAATGCGGGGCAAGTTAATGGTCACCACACCGATAGAACCCGTCAGTGGATTAGCACCGAAAAGACCGCCACCGCGTTTGAGCAGTTCGCGATTGTCAAGACGTAGACGACAGCACATGGAACGGGCATCTTCGGGCGACATATCCGAATTTACAAAATTAGAAAAATACGGAATCCCATATCGGCCGGTCATTTTCCAGATCATTTCTATGTTGGGATTATCCCAATCAAAATCCTCGGTAATGTTGTAGGTAGGAATCGGAAAAGTAAACACGCGGCCTTTGGCATCGCCTTCCATCATAACTTCGGCAAACGCCTTGTTAATCATGTCCATCTCATTTTGAAATTCACCGTAGGTTCTATCGTGCTCGATACCGCCCACAACCACCGGATGATCCCGTAAAATTGATGGAACATATAGGTCCATTGTGATATTGGTGAACGGTGTCTGGAATCCGACGCGGGTGGGAATATTGATATTAAAGACAAATTCTTGCAGTGCTTGTTTGACTTCCGCGTAATCCAATTGATCAAAATGAATAAATGGCGCCAACAACGTATCAAAATTAGAAATCGCTTGGGCCCCGGCGGCCTCGCCTTGAAGCGTATAAAAAAAGTTCACAATTTGACCGAGGGCTGAGCGTAAATGATTTGGCGGCGCACTTTCAACCTTGCCTTCAACACCTCTGAAGCCTTTCTTAAGAAGATCTTTTAAATCCCAGCCAACACAATATACCGAAAGCAAACTTAAGTCATGTAGGTGCAGGTCACCGCTTTTATGGGCTTCGCGTATTTCTGGTGGATAGATACGATTCAGCCAGTACTCCGAGGTTACATCAGAAGAAATGTAGTTATTCAATCCCTGCAAAGAATAACACATATTGCTATTTTCTTTAATCTTCCAATCTAATTTTTGGATGTAGTGTTCCACAAGATCGATATTGGCTTTGGTCGTAATATTGCGTATCTGCGCGTGCTGCTCCCGGTATAGGATATAGGCTTTGGCCGTTTTATAATACGGTGAATCAAGTAAAACCCGCTCAACAATATCCTGAATCTCTTCGACTTCGGGAATAGGACCAAGGTGCCATTCATGGGCAAGGGTTAAAACTCGCAGGGTAAGTTTTTTAGCTTCTTTGGTTTCAAGCTCTCCAGTAGCTTTGCCAGCCTGATGTATTGCCGCCGTAATTTTAGACGAATCGAATTGAACTATCCGGCCGTCACGTTTCTTTATGTCTTCAAACACTCGTGTCACCTCATTTTGAACGATAATCGTGGATTTAGAGTAGTACGAATTCTGTCTTTATGAAAGGCAATGCCTGTTTCCCTCAGGGATAGCGTGAATGTGCAGGCCCCAAAAAAACCAACTCAGCAGGAGAACCAAAACCTTCGGGAAAGAGGCATTGCAAGATATGAATTCAAACGAAGGCTGTAATTCCAGAAATTGTTAACTGCCGATTGTCACGTTTTATGATTTTGCAAATTTCGAAGAACAATCTCTTTATCCCAGAACAACAAAAAGGAGCGCTATCACAAGATATAGCACACTGTCAATAAAAAAAACTATATATTGTGTTAGTTACCACCATCTATACCCGGTTTCTTTTCAATGTGTTTTATAAACCTGGTTGTTGATAATTATTGTTTTTTATTGTTGGGCGGCGGGGTTGCCCAGAGAAAATCAGCATATGACAACTTAGCCTCGCTACCGACGGATGCCAAAAATACGGTGCTATATGGCTGCGGGTTGATTTTGAATGCTCTTTCCGGCACACCAAATTTGTTGACAATATGGCCTTTGCCGATCATGACAACGATCTTGCCGGTATCCCCGTGGTTGCCGATAGCAGCTGCCATGCCATCTTCCCAAGCACATTGGGCTTGGTAAAAATAATCGAAATTGACTTTTTTCCGGAAATGATGTTGCTGAAAAATTTTTTCCACATAAGCCCGATGATCGCTGTTGGTCGTATCAATTTTGGCAGGCAAAAAATGTCGATCGCTCGCAGAGAGGTTGTCCACGCCGCCAACCCGAATTTTGGCGGGAATATGAAACGGTATATTTAAACCGATTAGTTTGATTCGATTTTCCTTAATAAAGAGTAGAATATCACGGTAGAGCGCGAAATCATATCTCCAATTAGCATACCAATGGGTTTTTTCGATAAACGTTTGTTCATCTAAATCACCGAACGACCACTGGTCCAATATATGTTGATAGGTATGGTCAAACATTTCCATGCCCACAGCGACAAAACGATCATGATTGTAAATCGCCTTTAATATTTGTAGTTGCGCCTGATGATGATGCGCATTGGTATGGCTTTCGCCAACATAGATCACTTTTTCTTTTTCTAGCTTTTGAATAAACTCTTCAAAGGCTATTATTTGGTCGGTATCAGACGCAATAATAACGCCTGCTTCTAATTTCTTGGAAACATCCATCAAATATAGGGTGTCGGGAGTGGTGGCACAAGCAGTGAAGATCAAATTAAGCACAACAAGCACTGCCCCGAAAATAGTTGGAAATTCAAGTTTACTACCGAGTCCTTTAGAAATATCGTTTGTCATTTCTTGCCTTCTTATTATATACATTAAAATGATGTTAAACTACCGCTCTTGAGCTTCTGGCAAGCATAACGAATGTGAGTCCTATTTGGCATGCAAATTGACCAAAACCCGCTATTCCGAAAAGTCATCGCACCTTGGTATGATTCCGAAGCGGCATGTTTTACTGTCGCTTTCTTGATGCTGATCGTCATACTTTTTGCGGTTACCGGTTTGTTTGTAGCATCCGAAAATGAAAAATATCATTCTTACCTATGGGTACCGCTTCTTTTGTTGGCCTTGAGCACCTTTGTCTTGGTCTCAACCGCGGTACGGCTGATCAAACGTTATTTGATCCGCCTGTCTGGTTAGTTTGTCTTGCCCGCTCGGTCACCAACGCTATTTTTCAGAATCAGTTTCAAGGCCACTACAATTACGCCGCCCCTTGCGCATTTGCGGCCACACCATCTTTTTCAGGAAACATAAAAGGAAACAATACTTCAATAAAATGATGCAATATTCGAGCAGTGACGCCCCATATGATCACATCATCAAATGGATACACTAATTCAGCAATACCGGGAATTCTATTATGAAAATTATTCTTTTGATGAATGGCGGCAATGTGTTTGACAGGTACAGCCAGCACTCGGGCAATTTCAGCGGAATCGTAAGAAATAGGGCCCTGACCATTCCATATACCGACAAAGACTTGGATATCTTTGTTATTAATGGTTTGAAAATGACCGGTCGAACCAATCAGCCGTACTTGTTCATGCGGAATATTTAATTCTTCCTTAAGTTCACGGTAGACCGCCGCAATGGGCCCACTGTCAGATGGGTCTATGTGACCACCCGGCAAGGCGACCTGATTGCGCCAAGGATACCCTTCTGTATCTGATTTCTGCACACATAAAATTTGGGGTTCATCTTGGCCGTAAAGCAGCAAAAAAACACAAGTGGAAACATAATTCGCTCCATCCGGCGGGCCAGGTGGTTTGATTGATTGGAGAATTTTTTTTAATGCATCAAAGCGAAAAAGCTCTTTTTGAACATCTGTAAAAATAACCACCTCCCAGAATGACGGAATCGATCCTTTATTTTTTTTCAGATTTAAGAAAGGTTGCGTATGTCATTTTTTTATAGCTATCCGTGTGCATGAATTTCAGTTTGGGAAGCAATTCGTCAGCAGGTATATATCCCGGACGGACATGCACTTTTTGGCCTTCTTGGCTGATGATATAGGTATCAGGCAAACCTCGCACGCGATAATGTTCGGCCGTTTTGGACTCTTTATCTGTATTGACCTTGATAGAAATAAAATTTCTATTCAAATATGCAATGATGGCACGATTCGAAAAAGTTTCCTTTTCCATTTTTTTACAATAGCTGCACCAATCCGCATAAAAATGTAGAAATATTTTTTTGTCCCCGCCCTTGCCAATAGACATACCCTCATCATAAGAAAGCCAATTGATGCCGGCGGCGCCGACATCTGGCGCCCAAGCCAACCATAACCATATACAAGCAACGGCCAATGATTTCTTCATTTTAATATCACCATTTCTCTATCCGAAAGCACTGAACAAATATAGTTTATCGGTAATTAGGAACAACCCCACAACGATTAACAAAACACCGGCGGTAACATTCAGTGGTTTCAAGCCACGCGAGGCCTTTTTTATAAAAACCAGCATATAATTAATACAGAGTGCAAGCACCAAAAACGGCAATGCCAACCCAAAGGAAAAAACACTGAGCAACAAGATACCTTCCTGCACCGTTTCTTGGTTGCCCGCAAGTATCAAAATAGATCCGAGCAAGGGGCCGATACAGGGACTCCAACCGGCGCCGAATGCCATGCCGATAATAAATGCACCCCCGAAATGGGCTGGCCGTTGATGCAAATGGATCCGTTTTTCGAAATCAAGCCAACGCAAGCGCAGGATGCC
>JASJAZ010000037.1 GCA_030066785.1 Desulfobacterales bacterium
ATGCCTTTAAGCTTCGAGTTAAATTAATCTGGATAAGTGCCGGAATCTGGATAGGAGCTGTGTTGATTTTGGGAACGGGGTTTCCTCTCCTGTTCCAAAAATTTATCGTCACACCTAATGAACTGGCCAAAGAATCCCCCTACATCGCCTACAATATCGATTATACACGCGAGGCCTATAACCTGAATAAAATCAAAGAAGTCAATTTTGAGGTGAACGACCAGATCAGTGCCCAGGCTCTCAAGCAGCATGATGTAACGATTCAAAATATCCGGATCTGGGACGAGCGCCCGTTGCTTCAAACCTACCGGCAGATCCAAGCCATACGGCTGTATTACGATTTTAACAATATCGACGTCGATCGGTATCACGTCAACAACCAGTATCGCCAGATCATGCTGGCCGCCCGCGAACTGCTGGTCAACAAGCTGCCACCTCAGGCCAATACCTGGGTCAATCGACACCTCACCTATACCCACGGATACGGACTGGCTGCAAACCCGGTCAGTGAAGTAACCAGCGAGGGACTTCCCCGCCTCTTTATTAAAGATCTGCCGCCTTCCTTTGAACCGGACCTGAGGGTCGTGCGCCCCGAGATCTATTATGGTGAAAAAACGGATGAGTTTGTGCTGGTAAAGACCAAGGCCCGGGAGTTTGATTTTCCCAAGGGGGACAAAAATGTTTATACTACTTACCAGGGCAATGGCGGTATCCATATCAATTCTTTTTTCAGAAGGCTTTTGTTTGCCATTGAGTTTTTAGATCCCCAGATACTGTTTACCACCTATTTAACTCCAGAGAGCCGCATCATGTTTAACCGGCGGATTAACCAGCGCACGAATGTAATTGCTCCCTTTCTCGATTATGACAGTGATCCCTATCTGGTTGTTTCCAGTGGAAAGCTTTACTGGATTCAAGACGCTTACACGACTTCGGCGATGTATCCTTATTCACGCCGGTCTCACACGGATCTTAAACAAAGACGGCTTAACTACATTCGCAATTCCGTCAAGGTCACAATTGATGCCTATAACGGGGATGTGGTTTTCTACATGATTGATGAAAAAGACCCCATCGTCAAAACCTATGCGCGAATTTTTCCGGATCTGTTTAAGCCTTTCAATGAAATGCCTGCAGAGTTAAAAAAACATATCCGCTACCCCAAAGATCTCTTTAAAATCCAAATGGATACTTACACTAAATATCATATGGAAGATGTTCAGGTCTTTTACAATCAGGAAGACTTATGGCAAATTCCGGATGAGGTCTATGGGGAGCGGCGTCAGGAAATGGAACCGTACTACATCATTATCAAGTTGCCCGAAGAACAAAAGGAAGAATTTTTCCTGATGACGCCTTTCACACCTTCCAAGAAAGACAATATGATTGGCTGGCTGGCAGCCCGCTGTGACTTACCCAAATATGGCAACCTTCTGGTCTACAAGCTGCCCAAGGAAAAACTGGTCTATGGACCGATGCAGATCGAAGCCAGAGTGGATCAACAAACGGAAATTTCCCGTGAATTAAGCCTATGGGGGCAGAGAGGTTCCCGAGTCATTCGGGGCAATCTATTGGCGATTCCTGTCAGTGAGACCTTTATCTATGTGGAGCCGGTATACCTGGAAGCCATTCAGGAAGAAAATCAAACACCTCCAACCGGCGCACTTCAGCCCGGCGGTGACGCCAAAAACCGGCGAGCAGGCGTGGCTGCGCATCCCCAACAGAATGAGGCCAGGGCCGCTTCTCTGCCGGAACTCAAAAGAGTCATTGTCGCATTGGGTAACCGCCTGATTATGGAAGAAAACCTGGATAAGGCGCTGAGCAGTATCCTGGACATTGAAATAGCCCCGAAACAGGCGGCTTCCCAGATTATTCCTCAATTACAAGGTGAAGGTTTATCCAAGCGCGGTGCCAAGGCGCTGGCGCATTATAATCGAGCCAAAGAATATTTGCGTCAGGGCGATTGGACAGGTTACGGGAGGGAACTGGAAAATCTGGAAAAAATCCTTAAAGAAATATCCGGAATGCCGGAGGAAAAAATAAAAAATTGAAGCAGAGCCAAATTTAATTCACCGGCATTCAAGATTTTTTTCAGAAACTAAATTTCACCTGGGTCATGATTGTTGGTCAGCCTGATGTGCTAACCCTATAGATTAAATCCTGTCTAAATGAAGAGATGTAAATTGAATACCGAAGACCTGGGCAATTCAAAGATTCTCAATTTGCTGTTCAAGCCAGCGGGAATACTGATGGGCAGCCGGCTGCGACGCTGGTTAATGTACCCCGTGAAGACCCTGCAAAGCGCTGAAATTCAGCTTGGGCAAGCAGTGCTTGAGGTGGGATGTGGCACGGGTTTTTTTACTATTCCGGCCGCGCAGATGATTGCGCTGAAGGATGTTTAATCGCCACGGACGCGCTGGCAGATTATACAAATCAGGTTGCTCACAACAATGTATCTGACGATGCATCCATTAGGATATTCAAAAAAACAGGCTGAACCATCGATACATTTTCGCTTATAATTATTACAGTAACATTCTTAGTCGCCGGAAGTGTTAAAGGTGTCATTGGGCTGGGGTTGCCGACCATCAGTTTAGGTGTCTTGACCGCCGCTTTAGATCTAACCACCGCCATGGCCCTGCTGATTATTCCATTGTTTGTCACCAATTTCTGGCAGGCAATGGTGGGTGGTCATGCCAAAATCATTATTAGACGGATCTGGCCTTTTTTATTGTTGGCAACCGCTACCATTTGGCAAGCTGCCCGCGCCTTGACGTTCATAAATCCGCAATTTCTTTCCATGCTGCTGGGCGTATTATTGGTGGTATATGCATCGTTGAGCCTCAGCGGGTTTAATTTTTCAATTGCATCGCGGAAAGAGAAATGGGTGGGCGCGATCTTTGGAATCGCCAATGGCATTTTTACCGGTATGACCGGTTCGTGTGTTGTGCCCGGTGTTCTGTTTTTGCAGGCAATTGGCCTTTCCCGGGAAGTGCTGGTGCAGGCCATGGGCATGCTGTTTTTTTTGTCTACCCTGGCATTGGCATTCGCGCTTCAAAAATATGATATCTTAACGTCTGAATTAACGATTATTTCATCTATAGCAGTTGTTCCGGCAATCACGGGTATGATGGTAGGGCAGCGGGTAAGAAGAAGCTTTTCCGAAGTTAGGTTTCGCTCTATCTTTTTTGTATGCATATGGGCCCTGGGAGCGCTCATCATCGCCAAAGCCGCATTTTTCATATTCAGATGACGCAATAGCCACCCAACTAGACAACCGCCCTATCAAGCTGAGACTCCCTCGACTGGTTGGTGTCATCACCAATCTCCCCCAAACCCTGATATATGCAGATATACGGACAACTGATCATGGTTTCTTGCTTCATTGCGGTTCCATTCCAATACAATCTTGATATTTACAAAGCATATTGCACTGCCTATTTTTTAGGAAAAGCAACGAGCTGGCCATCTACCGACCTCCAGGCTTAATCCCGATAACTGTAAATGCGTATATGGGTGAAGATATGGGTATTCACGTCATCATCAAAAGAAAGGTCAAGCCGGGTCATGCGGCCAAAGAATTGGTTCCTCTTATTTTACAGATGCGCGTGCTTGCCATGTATCAACCTGGTCACATTTCTGAAGAAACCTTATGTGATCGAGAACACCCCGGAGAATGCCTGGTTATAAGCAGATGGGAAACGGAAACAGACTGGGAAAACTGGACCCATAACCCGGAAAGAGCCAGAATTGATCACCAAATCGAACGCCTAACCGGCCAAAAAACAGAGTATCACACTTATTCACCAATGGTGCCGCGCGCTGACACTGAAAAAGAGACCCTTCAACAGGTTGACTGCATAATTGCCTGTTAGCAACCTCGCTTGTTGAAACGCTTGCGCGTCCTTTATGGATTTGATTTTTGGATGCTACATCCAGGCTTGGTTAATCGGTCGGATGACATTGGGAGATCTAAAATGTCTGATAAACAGCAGGTGCTATATGAACGTGTCGGCGGTGAACAGGTCATCAGTGAGCTTATTCACAAGTTTTATGATCGCATTACCGCAGATCCCCAACTAAAGCCGTTTTTTGAAAACACTTCTATGTCTAAGCTGCGCCGCATGCAACGCGAATTTTTCAGTGCAGCATTGGACGGACCCATCACCTACACGGGCAGACCCCTAAGCTACATTCACCATGGCAGAGGCATTACCAAACGCCATTTCGCGCTATATGTCGGCCACCTGCTCGATACCCTTCAGGATCGCGGGATCGATGATCAGGATGTGCAAGACATTATTGCACGGATCAACACGTATGCAGACGAAATCACAGGTGAGATGGGTTCGGCCGGCTAACGATCAATGCATCGAAAGCAGCGATTGCCAGAAGGGCGGCAGCTATACGTCTAATTTTTAACTTTCGGTGTGCGGGTTTTGTTTCGTTTGGGAAATGCGAGCAGCCATCCGCCGATGAAGCCGATCGCCAAAGTCCCAAATATAATCAAGGCCCGTGACATGGAAAGGGTCCAGAAGAGAAAGCGAACCTCAACCACTTGGGTGTTTTGCAGCACAAAGATAGCAACCAGACCAATCAAGCACAAAATGATGATATTTCGGATCACGGCGGTTTCCTTAAACTAACAACGGTTTCTTTTTGGATCGTGCCATGTTGAGTACGAAAGGGTTCTGATGGCATCCCGTTAATTTGTTTTTAAGTGAATTCGATCAATCCTTCCCGGATAAGCCGGCCGATGGCCATTTGCTGCGGACACGCTTGCTCGGCACGCGAATAGTCCAGATCGGCCATTGTCTGTCGCGTTTTTTCCGGAATCAGCTGAAAGTGATGCGCCGCACGGTGCCAGTCACCATAGCTGTGCCCATACATCAGAAAGCGCATGGCATCGCTGATGGGCACCCGCGCGTCGATGGCCTGCTCACAGATTTGTTTGCATCCGGTGCAGTAGCTGGACTGGGTCAAGTGAGCGTATCGTTGCAAATATTGCCGGTCATCAGATGAAAGTTGGGTGCGGTTTAACGCCGCCGCAACATTTTCCAGGAGCAGTTTCATATTCGGCATTTCCGAACAGATACTGCTGATTTGGCGGTTTGCCCACACAGCTTTGAGTTTGGTCTGCCCGGCGGTGAAGCCTTTAGCTGCGAACCGATCGATCATTTCCTGCTTTGAATCCTCCGTGTCGTAATAGGAGCGGCCACCCTGGGTTTTCATGGCCGTCAGTCCGATTCCGGCTTCGGTGCAGGCATCCACGGCTCTGCGCATATCGTCGGTGTGCATCAAACGGTAGTTGTAGGTCATCATAATCGCGTCAATCCACCCAAGACGCGATGCATCCAGCAGACACTGCTCCATGTTGTAATGGGTGCTGAATCCCAAAAACCGAATTTTGCCCTCCGATTTTTTCTTTTCGCCCCAGCGGCGTTTGTCCTCATCCATTTCATCGATGCTGCTAATGGCGTGAACGAAGAAAAGATCAACATAATCAGTGTTCATTCTTTGCAGGGACTCATTTAGATCGGCGTCCATCTCTTGGGTGTTCCAGGCATGAGATTTGGTAACCAGAAAGATCTTTTTGCGATCTTGGGGAACCTTCGCAAAATACTTGCCGATCCGTTTTTCGCTGTTGCCACCCATGTATGAGTGGGCGGTATCCCAGTAGGTGACACCCCACCTAACGGCTTGCCGCAACATCAGTTGGGGCAGATACAGGCTGCCGCCAAAAGACAGTATCGGTACGTCGATCCCGGTGTTGCCCAGTGGGCGGGTGGGCACCGGGGTCGGCTGGGCTGCGGCGACCGTGCGGCCGAATGGATCGATGATGGCGCCCACGGTAGCGGCACCGGTAAACTTTAGAAAATCACGCCTATTCACTGTCGATTCTGGTGGCATACGTCACTCCCGCAGTTCGCATGTTGGTTCTTATAATGGTCATAAAATAGCATGGTCGCATGGCTTCCCACAACTGTTGATTTGGTGGTCAAATATCAATGGCGATACATTAAACTCAAGAAATTTGCATAAGTGTCGATAATAATAGAGGTAATATTATATGGCAGCGGAGAATCGTGAAATGGATAATAAACTATCTCCCCAGTTTCCTCGAATTGCGGAACCCGAAGCCGAATTTATGACGCTTCCAAGTAAAACAGGCGCTGATCGCAAGCGCGACCTTATGTCCCGCAAGACTCAATCGTTACCCCCTGACGGCGGCGCCCAGCCGCAAGCTGTCGCTTGCGAGCGGGAAGGCCGGTTTCAGAGTTTAGCAGACAATCTTAACGTCGGAATTTATCGAAACACACCGGGGCCTAAAGGGCATTTCATTGAGGCCAATTCAGCCATTGTTGGTATGTTTGGTTTTGACTGTAAAAAGGAATTTTTCGATTCTCATGTAGCTGACCTTTATCAAAACTCGGATGATCGGCTCAAGTTTAATGAAAAAATGAAAAATGAGGGTTTCGTCGTCAACGAAGAACTCAATTTAAAAAGAAAAGACGGTACCCCTTTCATCGGTTCAGTTTCCACCGTGGCGGTCAAAGATGAGTCGGGCCAGGTTTTGTATTACGATGGCGTCATCATGGATGTTACGGAACAAAAACAGGCCAAGGACGCGCTGGTGGAAAGCGAATTCAAGTTTCGCTCACTTTTTGACCTGTCGCCCCAGGCTATTGCGCTGGTTAAGCAGAAATCTTCCGCGATTGTAGATGTTAATGATAAATTCTGTGGTCTTTTCAAACTCCAGAGGGAAAATATTATTGGCAAGACGCCGGTGGATCTTGGTCTCTATACGGAAACAAAGCGGCGTCAGTTTACGTCAAACCTGGAAAAGACGGGAAAATTAGTCGGCTTTGAAATGGATTTTAAGGCCGGTGACGGTTCGGTTCTGAATACGCATATGTTTTCAAGGCTGATTAAAATAAAGGGTGACGTATACATCCTCACTATTTTTCACGATCTATCGGAACAGAAAAAATTAGAATTGCAGCTGCAGCAAGCGCAGAAAATGGAGGCTATCGGCGCTTTAGCGGGGGGTATTGCGCACGATTTCAACAATATACTGGCTGCCATCATCGGCTATATTGAACTGGCGTCAATCAGCGAAGGTTCGCAAAACTGCGCCAATGAGCTGCACGAAGCGTTAATGGCATCCAACCGGGCCAAAGATCTTGTCAGACAAATTCTGGCTTTCAGCCGGCAAACCGACGAAGAAAGGATGCCTGTCAGGGTGAGCCTGGTGGTCAAGGAGGCGGTTAAATTTTTACGCGCCACTATTCCTACCAGTATCGAAATTAAAACACATAATGGCGAAAAGTCCGGTGCTGTGCTGGCCAATTCGGTCGAACTGCACCAAATCATAATGAATCTTTGCACCAATGCCGTCCATGCCATCGGAGAGAAGGACGGTATTCTGGAGATCGAGGTGCAATACGCCGAAATCGATCATAAACAAAAAGACGGTGTTATTGGCCTGGAGCCGGGACCCTATATCCGAGTTTCGATCAGGGATACCGGTGCGGGGATGCCGCCTGAGCTATTGAAACGGATTTTCGATCCCTATTTTACCACCAAAGCAAAGGGTGTCGGAACAGGGCTGGGCCTTGCCGTGGTTCATGGCCTTGTCAAGAAATATGGCGGGGCCATAAAGGCTGAAAGTAAACCTGGTAAGGGCTCCACCTTTCATATCTATCTGCCCAGGGTTGATCAGCCTGACGCCTATCAATCAGAATCGAAAGAAATGCCCATGGGCGGCACGGAACGCATATTGTTTGTGGATGACGAGAGTATGCTGGTTGACATCGGTCAGAAAGTACTTGAACGGTTAGGATACGATGTGGTTACACGGACCAGCCCGATAGAGGCCCTTGCCTTGTTCAAAGCCAAGCCCGACTATTTTGACTTGGTGATCACGGATCAAACCATGCCCGGCATGACCGGTGATGTGCTTGCCACAGAGCTTATGCGCATCAGACCAGATCTCCCGGTGATTATCTGCACCGGTTATAGCCAAAAAGTGAATCAACGACGCGCCGCTGAGAAGGGCATCAAGGGTTTTGTCATGAAACCGATGCTGATAAATGATATTGCAATGGCGATTCGCAATGCCTTATCCAAATAATCCGGCCTCAACCTAACCGCCGGCCAGTTTAGCGCTGTAGCCCTGCTTTTTGATTTCAGTCAATACGGTTTGGCGGTGATCTCCCTGGATGATAATAACGCCATCTTTGACCGATCCACCGGCACCGCAGCGCTGCTTCAACGTCTTGGCAAATTGCTGCAGTTCTTTGTCTGCTAGCGGCACACCGAAGATGGCCGTGACCGTTTTGCCTTTGCGCCCCTTGATTTCCCGCTGTATTCGAATGGTTCCGTCCTTTGGATAGGCAGCGGTCTGTTTACCGGCCTTGGATTTCTTTTTTGAGGGGCAGGTACAAGCAGCCACCGGCCGGCCGCATTGCGGACATATTCGGCCTGTTGCCGTTGAATAGACGAGTCTGCTGTTTTTCACTGCTTTCACATAAAAGGCTTTTGATTAAAAATCATTAGTGTCCAATTAAGATTCGAATAAATTCAATTAAACACTAATGATGGTTTATAAATTTTGATAACGAACCGGGCTGATGTCAATATTGCACGAAGGTTTCATTTGGTTTATAGTAAACACTCATACGAGATTGCAACCTTGCTGTCCCTCAAACGCCAATCAAAAGTCACATAGCGCCAAACTGATCTGCCACGCAGCATAATGCCATGCAAATGGAGCCGGCAATGAATCACCAATGCCAGGACAAAACAGTATTGCGAGACGGCAGCCGCGTAACGGTTATTGGTGGAGGGCCTGCCGGTGCTTTTTTTGCCATTTATATTCTGCAGGCTGCCAGGCGCACCGACCGTAATATCGCGGTTACCATCATTGAAAAAAAGAGTGCCCACCAACCCGCCCAGGCGTCGGGCCAAATCAAAGGCTGCAATTTGTGTGCAGGCGTTATCTCGCCGCGCTTGCACACCAAAATGGGTCAGATCGGCATCCATATTCTCCGAGAACTGATCTGCAAAGAATTCACTCATTTATGGATTCATGGGCGCTTTAAAAATTTTCCGCTCAAAATTCCGCCGGGACAAAAGATGTGCTCGGTTTTCAGAGGGACACGGCCTGAAGACCGCAACGATCGTTCCGGGGGCTTCGATAGCTTTATCTTAAATCAGGCCGTCAAAGAAGGGGCCCGCCTGATTACCGGCGAGGTAAACAAGAGTCAGTATACGCCCTGTGAAAAACCACTTTTGACGGTGAGCGATTCTTCAGGCGCTAGCGGAAACAGTGATTCACCAGGGAATCGATCGCCTATCGCTATCAGAAGGTTACGGGCGGGCGGTGCAGTAGTTGGCAAAGGATATTCGATACGGCCGACTGGTGTTCGGCGCGATCCGGGTGGCCTTCAGCCGTCCCCTGCTGAGCCGCGTTGTATATCAGGCGTTTGCCACAAAAATGAAGTTCAAAGAGATGGATCGGTGGCCACTGGGAAATGTTCTTCGAACGATCGGATGCGGAACGGCTGACTATGACCAGGATTTCGCGAGTTGTTTTCTGCCCCGGCGATTCGGGCGGTTCTTACCGGTGTGTATAAGACGACCAGGAATATTCTGACCGACAAAGTGTTTGGTATCAACTGGGAAGTCTATGGTCGCTATCCGGCGGTCATCTTGAAGGAGAAGCGGGATTATTGTAAACAATCCATTGCCGCCCCTCTGGGAATTGATCTCGATGTCGCCCCCACCAAAGACGGCAACCATCGCCTGTTCATCTACACGGCCTTTGATTTCCGTAAAGGCCGGGGCCTGATCGGCCGGGCGTTCAGGAAGGTGTTTAGAGCATTGTTTCCTGAATATGCCCATGATGTTTTCTGGAACCACGCCATCTGCTGCATCAAGGGCGAGGCGGAAAAGAGGGCCGGGAATCCCACCTGAGCCATATTGCCACCGCCGATGGCGCATAAAAAGAAGGGTCATATCCAAATGGAAAAAGAATGGCTGTCTGCTTTCGCTAAAATGACCTACGGTATTTACGTTTTGACAACCACGCTGGAAGACAAGATCAACGGCATGATTGCCTCTTGGGTGTCACAGATTTCATATGCCCCTCCCTTAATAACGGTGGCGGTGCATCCGAATCGTTATTCCCATCAATTAATACATCAAAGCCGATGCTTTGCCCTGCATGTCCTGGCGCAGGAACAGCAGGACTTTCTGAAGCGCTTCAAAGCCCCTGATCCCATAGCCAAGTTCGCAGGTATCAAATGGCGCAACGGCCGAACCGGTTCTCCGATTATCGCCGATTGCATCGGTTGGTTTGACTGTCTAGTCGAAGACAGTCTTAATCCGGGCAATCATACGGTTTTCATCGGTAAAGTGGTCGATGCCGCGAAAGTATCTGAAAATGCGGTCATGAGCACCGCCGATTATGATGGTGTTTATATCGGCAAATCCTGAAACCGATCGTTCCCCAATTTCACAAATAACCTGTCATCATTCTGATTTGATCTTACATTTCCATCATATGATTCGATTACGTCATGAATTGAGCTGTTGACGGTTCCATTCACAGAAAAGGTATAAGATGAATGACATCAATTATGAACAAAATCGTGACAACTTTGTCGATCGGATGCTGCGTTTCGCCCGCGGCACGTTTGAAATTTTTTCCATCTACATGGGCACCGGTAGGTCGGTTTGGTAAATTTAAGAAGTGATCTTTTGCTTCCGGCTTCAATCAGTGCAAAAGAGGTACAACACCAATTCACAAAAGGATATCAAATGAGTATCAGTAGCCAAGATAAACAATTGGGGGAACTGATCCATCTGGCCATGGACTGTATGGGGGTCGCTGTTTCAATTATCGATACAAAAGGAACACTTCTTTATTATAACCAGCATGCAACAGAAATTTTAGACCGGAAACCCGCGTATATCGGTACGGATATCCATTCACATCACAAAGAGGCAGAAAGCAACCAAAAACTGGATCGGATGCTTAAGGAATTCGAGGCGGGAAGAAGAGACCCTTTCCATTACGAGGCCAAGCCCTATGGAAATATTATTTGCGTGACGCTTGCACCCATTATAAAAAATGGAACGTTCATTGGATGCGTTCAAACTGTGAGACCCAAATAAACTATATCAGAAAATTGATTGCGCTAACGCCAAGTAGTATAAAAAATTCCCTAACCAATTGTTATTTTATGTTTTGATAAAGTCGGCAGATTGATTCGAAGGTCGGGGAGTTTTAAATGTCAACGCTTGTCATTCCGGTCCCGGATCAAGTCCGGGATGACGGATCCGGAGTCCAATTCCTTTTAGGGAGTCATCTCTGGATGCCGGCCGGCGCCGGCATGACGGAAAGAAACTCCCCGACTGCTGGATTAATTGATAAGATTTGGATCGTTATCCACCACTCATCGGCGAGAAGATGACGATAATATCTTCCGATTCCAGCCTCCTCTCCAACCCCGCCAGTTGACCGTTGACCAAGAGTGTGCGTTCTTGCTCGAAGGGGATATTTAGGATTTTCAGCAATTTTTTAACATTGGAATCGGGTGGTAATTTCAATTGAAATTCTTGGCGTTCCTCAGGTGCATACTTCTTAAAAAGGCCATATAGTTTGACTTGGACATCCATCTGGTTCGGTTTCTTTATTGGTGCAAGCCTAATTTTTCTAAGAGCTCTGGGGTTGGTATACCATTTGGGGTCCAACCCCGCGCCTGGTAATATTCATCCAGCATCTCGTCGATATGGCAAACCATGCCCTTGGATGGTCCCTCTGGCATCGGTTTCTCGGTCAGGCGCGTCGGCAAAGAATCATCCTTGCGGTCAAAACCGGCCTTGTTTAAAAAAAGTCGTTCGGCTGTTATAATGCGTTCCCCCGCCTTCTGTAACTCTTCAAGGGTATAATTCACTCCGGTGGCCATGTTCAGGTATTTCAGTATGCCGACTGGTGCCACGCCAAGGTCTTTGGATGCAAGATTTCGGATGGAAAAAAAGATACATAAACCAGCGGCATCAATGATCGCCGAAATATCCTGAAAAGCCTTGGTCACGATACCTTTGCCTTTCCATTGGAGCCTATCCATGAACTCTGGAACACCGAACAGTTCAAAATAGGCTGGGTCCCCGCGCATGTGGGAACCGCCAATGGGGGATGTTGCATACGCTAAGCCCATGGCCTGTGCACCTCGGGGTTCATAGCCGGGAAACTCCTGTTTCTTCGAAACGATGGCCAATTCCGGATGCCCGTAACGTTCTGCCAAGCGGTAGCTGCCCTCTGCCAGCAGATCACCGAAGCCCTCGCGATTGCCGGTCATACGGGTCAGCGCCACCAAGGCTTCGCCGTCTCCCCATTTAAGGGGACGGCCGATGTCATCCTCGGACAAATATCCGCGATCCACCAATTCCATGGCACAGGCCACCGTGGCACCCATAGTGATTGTATCCAATCCCAATTCGTTACAAATGTAATTGGCCTTGGTGATGGCAGCCAGATTATCAATCATGCAGTTGGAACCCATCGCATACACGGTTTCATATTCCGGGCCTTCGCCTTCCCCTTCAAATCCGGGCTCCGTGACCCTTGTTACGCGACCGCAGGCGATGGGACATGCGTAGCAGGCTTTGTTTTTTACGAGAAATTTTTTGCTCAAACTTTCACCCTGAATCTCCTGCCAACCCTCAAAAGTGCCCAGTTGCCAGTTTTTGGTGGGCAACACGCCAAAATTCTGAGTAGCCACCACGACACCGGCCGTACCATTAACCGTTAAGCCCAAAGGTGTTTTGGCCACCGCCTCCTTGTATTTGTTCAGGATATCCTTGTTGAATGCTTTAAATCCGTCGGGATCGGCCAACTGCACCGATCCCTTGCCTTTAACCACGATGGCTTTTAAATTTTTCGAACCCATAACGGCACCAACTCCGGACCGTCCCGCCGCCCGGTCACGATCGTTCATTATGGCGGCAAACAATACCAGCTTTTCACCAGCCGGCCCGATGCAGGCAACTCTGGCCTTGGGGTCGGTCTCTTGCAAAAGGGTATCGGTGGTTGCATGGGTGTCTTGGCCCCATAGGTGCACGGCCGACCGAAGCTGGGCCGTGCCCTGGTCGATATACAAATAAAGCGGTTCGGCCGCCCGACCGGACAATACGATAGCGTCATAACCGGATCGTTTCATTTCAGTGGGAAAACGGCCTCCCGCGTTTGAACAGGTGATCGCCCCGGTCAAAGGCGATTTGGTCATGACCATATACCGGGCGCCCGTGGGTGCGCCGGTACCGGTCAGCGGCCCCGTAGCCATGATGATAATGTTTTGCGGTGAGAATGGATCTGTGCCGGGATCGATCTCCTTGTTCAAGTAGTAAATTCCCAATCCTCGACCGCCGATATAGTCCTTTGCCACTTTAGGATCGAGGATTTCTTCCTTTATCTTTTTCGTCGTAAGGTCGACTCTCAGAATTTTTCCAACCCAGCCTTTCATTTTACCCTCCAAAATTAAGCATCAAATGTCCCATGTTTATTTACTGAATGCGTTGAGTTAAAAATGTCTGTTAAATGGTGAATTGAGCATTCCCTTCACTTCTTCAGCGCCGGCTAACGTTTTTATTAAAATTTCCTGTGGGAAGGCCAGATGGGCCGTATTGGGGAGTTCCAGGTTGTCGGTAATTCGGCCTAGATTCGAGAAAATGCTTGCTGGTTTGTCAATCATGTATGCCCCTTTAGGTTAGCGGGTCAATTATCATTCTACCGACCCGGCAAAAACGTTTGACAGCCCGGCAGCCTTTACTCGCCGTGCGATGGCCTCCACATCGGTGATGTAAGATTCACGTTGATTCATTCGATCGAACAGCACGGAGCCGGAAAAAGTGAATTTAAGGTCAAGACGACCATGTTCCACCATCTGTTGGCGCGTATACCGGATACCGTCGCCGATTGCTAGGCTATCGGGCAACACCAGGGGCGGTTCACCCATCACATACCCGACGGCATTATAACCGGCTAGGGTTCCGGTGCAGATAGCTTCGGTGTGGCCGACCAGTAGCCCCGCTTTTTCACCGGCGCAGTACAAATTATCAACCCCGTCGACCTTCAAGGCATCGTCGCGGGAGGACATACCGATATAGCGGACTGAATTGCCAAGGCCGCCTGAATAAGGATCCTCATAGCGGGCACATTCAAAACCGGGAATTTCACGCAACATTTCCAGGGGAAAAAATGGGCTCATCAGCTTGGCATGCCCAGTGTCTAACAAAATGACATTGTCTTCAAATTCTTTTAAAGCGTATTGCTGGCATGCCTTGAGGGCAAGCTTGCCTTTAATTTTGAGCGCTGGAGGAATGGGGACCACCACCTTGCCCGTCGTGTTGAGCTCTTTCAGTAGCTCGTCAGCCAAGGATTCCTTGTGAAGTTTGCAGGCTCCGCTGAAAGCACCCGTTTGGCCCCCTTTTTGGCCAGAAAACTCATTCACGCCGGCTTTGGCCGCTACACTTACACGACCGCCAAAAGTGTGACAACGGAGGACACACATTACGCATCCGTTGCCGTATTTGTTGCACTGCGCTGGAGGTCCCGCAGTGCCGGTGGTATCGATAAAGGCGTCACCCTCCAGTCTAACCGATTCGCCGGCTCTTTTGGCCTTCAAAGCTGTGATACGCGCCCCGTTCATTTCAACATCGGTTACCCGCGTCATTAGGTGGATTTGAACGCCGCTTTCTGTTAGGAGGCGTTTAATGACTGGCTCCATGCGGGCGACGTTGTAAAGCGAAGCGTGTCGATGACCGGGGAAGTTGATGTCACGATGAAGCAAATTACCGTCAATGGCGTTGAAAATGTCCTTCTCACCCATGGCGATCAGTTCTTCGGTAGCCGTGTATCGACCATTATTTCGCATGATTCCGCCCACGAGCCCCGTACCCAGCAACATGTCGGTGCGTTCCAGCAAAATAGATTCGGCTCCCCGTTTTTTGACGGACAGTGCCGCCGCGCACCCTCCCCATCCGCCGCCTACCACAATCACACGCATGATACGATCCTCCGCATTATGGTTTTCTGCATTTTTTGATCATGCTTCACCTAAACTTTATTTCGAGGAAGCTCTTAATATCGGCCAAAGATTCTTTCTAACCATACAAAACTTAAAAAAATTAAATTTATAATTATTTATTTATAATATTATCAATATAATAAAGTAAATATGCAAAAAAATAATAAATTATTATAAAAATTTAATTAAATATATCTATATTTGGCTTCTAATTAAGCGTCAAGTGTTTTTTTAATAGATCCAAAATATTGATAAAATAAATAACTAATTATATTTATTTGATAAAAAAGAATTTAGGCGATAAATTTTTATCAAAAACGTCAAAAACGCTGCAGTATGTTGATTGATACAATATATCTAATTGAATTTAATATAAAAATTTGTTAACTTAATATAAATATACTTATTAATCGTCTGTATAAATTGCTTATAAAAAATTTTGATTAAATACAAATTTTCTGAAATTGTGTGCTTAATTTTTAAAAAAAACATGTATTTATATAATATAAAGTCATTTAAAAAATCCTTGACAAGATTTTTTTTTAAAAATATGATCAAATCTTAATTTAAATGTCAGAACTTCAACAACATCCTGGCATCAGGCTGCAACGCCTCCGCCGATGTGCATCGTGAAAGTTGAACGACAATTGATAGCGATACGCTCCGTTGGCTTGAACCATTATTCATTGCTTCTAGAAAATCCAGATCGTATTTTCCGAATTAGCTATTGGCAGTGGCGATGAAAAAATCAAAAGAAAAGAAAAAAAGCCGAGCGGATCACACCCAAATCGCCTATCAGGGCATTCGGCAAATGCTGTTTACAAATGAAATCCTGCCCGGCCAGAAAATTTCCTATCACCAATTGGCCGACCGACTTCAAATGAGCACCACACCGGTCATACAGGCTTTGAAACTCATCGAGCTCAGTGGCATCGTTCGTCGTGAGCCCAACCGCGGTTTTTTTACAGAGCCCATCAGCTTGAAAGAAATTCAAGAAATCTATGACACCCGTGAACTTTTAGAGATTTCCCTGTTGCCCGCCATTATGCACAATTTGGAGGAAGACGGTATCAAAAAGCTGCAGGCTAGTTTGGTAATTAAAACGGAGAGTAATGCTGAGACCGAACTGTACAATCGTCTCAAAGCCGACCGGCGCTTTCACCTGACGCTGGCGTCCTTATCCAACCATAAAACCCAGGTCCAGATTCTGCGATATCTTTTCGACCTTTTATACCTCAAATACAGCGCCAGTCTCTTGTTCGTAGCATCTGAACGTTTCGTGGGAGCGCAGCATCAAAACATCTTCAAGGCTATCGTGTCACATAACCTGGAAACAGCGCAGGAAGCCTTCAAATCGCACTTCAGCAGTGTTAAGGCGCAAGCCTTAAAATCTCTGGGGGAAATGATCGCCCAGGGCCATACCGGTTTGACCGGATGAAATGACGCAATCGATCCTTGGATTTGAGCAACTATTGCCATTGGTTTCAAAAAGATCGGATCACATACCATTCTAAAAAAGAGGGATCACAATGGAACTGACACTCATGGAGGGCAACGAAGCCATCGCTTGGGGTGCCCTGGCGGCCGGTTGCAATTTTTTTGCCGGGTATCCGATTACACCCGCCACGACGATATACAACACCATGCTAAAATTGCTTCCGCCCAAAGGAGGCATCTGCCTTCAGGGGGAAGACGAGATCGCATCCATCGGGTTTTGTCTGGGGGCGGCCATGGCGGGCATGAAAGCTATGACGGCCACTTCGGGTCCGGGCATCAGCCTTTACAGTGAACAGATCTCCTTTGCCATCGGCAGCGAAATTCCCATCGTAATCGTCGATGTTCAGCGGTTGGGGCCCTCCACCGGTTCGGCCACCAAGGGGGCGGACGGCGATATCCAGTTTATGCAGTGGGGCAACAGTGGCGGACTGCCGGTGATCGTCCTGGCACCGGTGGATATTAAGGATTGCTATGAGCTGACCGTCAAGGCCTTCAATCTGGCTGAGCGGTTTCGCTGCCCGGTGTTTGTCGCCGCCAACAAAGAGATATCCATGACCCGTGAAACTTTCTGTCTGGATGACCTGGCCCTCCCGCCGATTGTTGAACGCCGCCAAGCGGATGCGCGCACGCCCTATTTACCCTTTGAGATCAAAGACAATGGCACGGTCCCTGATTTTCTTCCCATCGGTGGTGACCGCCTGGTGCGCCAGACCTCCTCCACTCATGGCGCCAATGGGTATATCACCACCGATCCTGACGAGATCGCCGCAATGCAAGCACGCTTGAATCTCAAAATTGCCCGTTCCGTGGCCGAATTTACCTATTTTGACGAATACCTGGTGCCCGATGCCGATACCCTGGTGATTGCTTACGGCGTAACCGCCCGCGCATCCAAGGAGGCAGCTAAAAGACTACAGCAGAGAGGTCAACCGGTCTCTCTTTTGGTATTGAAAACACTATGGCCCGTGCCTGAAATTCTGATCAAGGAAAAGGCAGCCGCCTATCAACACGTCCTCGTGCCGGAGATGAACCTTGGGCAGTACATCAGGGAACTGCAACGGCTGCTGCCTGATAAAAAAATTTCGTTTGTGGGTCAGATGAACGGCGAGCTGATTAAACCGGGACAGATCATGGAGGTGTTTGCACATGGCTAGTCTTTTAAACGCCAGTCGCCCGGCGGTGTTTTGCCCGGGCTGTTCACATGACAGGGTTTTGCACGCATTGGATCAGGCCCTGACCGGCATGGGCTATACCGGTAAGGACGTGGCCATCGTCACCGATATCGGGTGCTCCGGCCTTTTCGACACCTTTTTCAACACCCATGCCTTTCACGGTTTGCACGGAAGAGCCTTGACCTACGCCACCGGCATCAAGCTGGCGCGTCCTGATTTAAAGGTCATCGTCACCATGGGCGACGGTGGGTTGGGCATCGGTGGCGCCCACGTGCTGAGCACCTGCCGACGCAACATCGACCTCACCCTTCTGGTGCTTAACAACTTCAATTACGGTATGACCGGCGGGCAATGTTCGTCCACGACTCCCCAGGATGCGGTGGTCGGTTCCGGCTTTCTGAACAAACTGGAAAAACCGATTGACATCTGCCAGGTGGCTGGTGCCGCTGGGGCAGGCCAGGTGTCCCGGGCCTCAACCTATCAGAAAGATCTGGTCGCAAGGCTGCAAACAGCCATCACCTTTGAGGGCTTTTCGCTGGTGGATATATGGGGGATTTGCCCCGGCCGTTACACCCGCCGCAATAAACTGACACCCAAAAGCATCGAGCAAAGCCAGACCCAGTTGCCGGCGCTGACCGATTTCCAGGCGCTAAACGCCCGAATGGAATACGGCAAGGCCTATCGCGAGCAGGCGGCCAAACTCAGCCAGCCGCCGGATCCGGTACGCATCAAGGTAACCTGTCAAGCACCTCGGACCGGCCGTACGGAGGTGGTCATTCTGGGCAGTGCCGGCCAACGAATCATCACCGCCGGAGAATTGTTATGCCTGGCCGGTGCATCAGCCGGTTGCCATGCCACCCAGAAAAACGATTACCCGATTACCGTCATGAAGGGCCACTCGGTCAGTGAGGTCATTCTGGCCGATACGACCATAGAATACACGGGAATTGAAGATCCCTCGGTGGTCATCGCCCTGGCGCCGGAAGGTGTTAACCGACGCCAAAAGATGCTGGCCGCTCTGTCCTCCGATTCGGTGGTCATCAAAGCCGCAGGCCTTGAACTGCCCCCCAGCGACGCCGTCGTCGTCGAGGTTGATTTCAAGGCTCACAAGATCAGGTCTCAGGACTGGACTCTGGCGGCCCTGGCGGTTATGGCTCGGAAAACCCAAGCGCTGACCATGGACATGCTCACGGCGGCCTTGAAATTGCGTTTTAAAAAGGCGGTATATGATACGGCGATGGCCATAACCCAAAAAATCGTCGCTTGTTGAATTGCCACCATCAAACACTGCCAGCAACAGTTTGATCAAGAGGTGGGTAAATGGAAACGATTCTGTCTCATCGGGCGCGCTCAATCAAACCGTCCATCACCCTTTCGATTTCGGCCAAAGCCAAGGCCATGAAAGCCGATGGCATCGATGTGCTCAATTTTTCAGCCGGTGAGCCCGACTTTGATACACCGGACGTCATCAAGCAGGCGGCATTCGAAGCCATCCAGGCGGGTTTTACCAAGTACACAGCGGCCGGCGGGATTCCCGAAGTTAAAGACGCCATCATCGCCAAGTACAGGTCCGAGCAGGACCTTACCCTGGACCATTCCCAGGTGCTGGTCTCCAACGGCGGCAAACACGCCCTGCACAATATTTTCCAGGCGCTGCTGGATCCCGGCGATGAAGTAGTGATTCCCAGTCCCTATTGGCTCTCCTACCCGGATATGGTCATGCTTTCC
>JASJAZ010000038.1 GCA_030066785.1 Desulfobacterales bacterium
CAAAAATTAGGCTCGCGTCAAGTGTGCCTCAAATACCGGGTCCTTGATAAGCAATAGCCGACTGCCTGGATTGAACCCGCACTGGATGCATAATTTATTTGTGCCAACAGGCTGCCAGATGATCGTCACGGCGTTTCGATAATGGAGGTTCTTTGTGGCGGCAATCGCTGGTGACCAGCGGACAGCGAGATTGGAATCGGCAACCAGCGGGGGGCTCTAACGGATTGGGTGCATCGCCGGCATACGTAATCCGCTGGCGCTGTTTTTGAATGTGGGGATCCGGCACCGGCACGGCGGATAACAGGGCCTCCGTATAAGGATGAACCGGCGCTTCATAAATTGCGTCACGGTTGGCGATCTCCACAATTTTGCCTGCATACATAATTGCGATACGGTGCGAAATATGGCGCACCACCGCCAAATCGTGCGCGATAAACAGATATGTCAGACCAAATTGATTCTGTAAATCCTGCATTAGATTAACAACCTGCGCACGAATGGAAACATCCAAAGCGGATACCGGTTCGTCGGCAATAATAAATTCAGGATTAAGCGCCAGGGCGCGGGCGATTCCGACGCGCTGACGCTGTCCGCCGCTGAATGCATGCGGATAACGACTGCCGGCATCCGGTGGCAATCCCACCCGTTGAAGCAATTCGGCAACATGATCAACTGCATCCCGGGTGCTCCGAACCACGCCATGCACAACCAAGGGCTCTGCGACGATATCCACAATGCGCATCCGGGGATTAAGACTGGCATACGGATCTTGAAATACCAATTGCATATGACGCCGCAAAGGCCGCAAACCATCTTCTGGTATATGGGTGATATCTTGGCCCTTAAACGCAATGCGACCGCCGGCTATCGGTACCCGTTTTAAAATAGCGCGTCCCGTCGTACTTTTGCCCGATCCAGATTCTCCCACCAAACCTAAGGTTTCACCTGGAAAGATATTAAACGACACCTTATCCACCGCGTGGACCACCAATTTCGTCTGTCCCCAAAAACCGGCACGCCCACCATCGAAATGCACTGTGAGGTCTTGCACCTCTACCAATGGTGTTTGCGCGACATCATCTTTTTTAACAGCCACATTTTGCAAGGCAAACTCGCAGTCAGAATAGAGCGAAATTATCGCCTAAACCAATTTTTACTCTAACACACACCAGCAAGAAACATGGCGCTCATCGCCACATGGTTGCATATCCGGTTGACGTTCACAGCCTTTACCGGCCTGCGCGCAGCGCGGGGAAAATGCACACCCCGATGGCGGCGAAATCAAATCCGGCGGGGTGCCGTCAATGGCAACCATACGCTCCGTGATCTCATCCAAGCGAGGGGTGGCCTTTAGCAAACCTTGGGTGTAGGGATGAATTGGATGTACAAAAACATCTTCCGCCTCACCCACTTCGACAATTTTGCCGGCATACATTACGGCCACACGGTGGCATAACTGCGCGATTACGCCCAGATCATGGGTAATCATGATAACGGACAATTTTAAACGATTTTGCAAATCGATAAGCAAATCAAGAATCTGGGCTTGGATGGTGACATCTAAAGCCGTGGTCGGTTCATCGGCGATAAGCAGTTCCGGTTCGCAGGCCAGCGCCATGGCAATCATGACCCGTTGCCGCATACCACCAGAAAATTCATGCGGATACTGCTGCAGACGTTTCTCAGGAGCACTGATGTCCACCAGTTCCAGCAATTCGACCGCGCGATGCCAGGCCTGTTTGCGGGTCATTCCCAAATGGTGACAGAGCACTTCCAAGATTTGGGTACCGATACTGAACACAGGATTCAGAGACGTCATCGGGTCCTGAAAAACCATGGAAATCTCTTTGCCACGAACTTGATGCAGATAGCGGCGTCCACCGGTACCGAATAAAGATCTACCTTTCCAACGGATATCACCAGCTATAATTTCACCTGGAACGGCCACTAAGCCCATCACCGCCTGTGCCGTAACACTTTTACCGGACCCGGACTCCCCCACCAGTCCTAACGTTTCACCATATCCCACATGCAGATTAACACCACGCGCGGCGTGCACGACGCCGCTGCGGGTCGTGAAATCTACCTCAAGGTTTTTGATTTCCAGCAATGGGGGCTGCTCCGTCACTACAAACAATCTCCCTACTGCCCGGTAGCACGACGGCGTCTTTGCCGCACGGCCATTTTGCGTGCAAATTGTTTTTCGCGCTCTTGCGGATCGGAAATTAAACGCATCCAACTGGCCACAAGATTAACGGCAAGCACCGTGATGGAAATGGCAATGCCGGGCATGGTCACCAACCACCAAGCCCTGAAGATATAATCTTTACCGGTGGCCACATCCAGCCCCCATGAGGTAGCCGGCGGTTGAATACCGAGCCCCAGAAAGGAGAGGGCGGCTTCAGCCAGCACGATACGCGCAAATTCGAGAATGGCCAAGGTCAGCAGAGGGGATGTAAGATTGGGTAAGATATGGCGAAAAATTACGCGATGCGCACGGCAGCCAACGATTTCCGCCGCTTCCACGTAAGCTGTCTGACGGACAGCCAGTACGGCACTGCGGGTCATGCGGCCATAAACCATCCAGCCATTAAGCGACAGCACGATTATTACGGTGATCATGCTGGGACCGATTACCGCAAGGATAATTAGTGCCAGCAACAGTCCCGGAAACGCCACCTGGGTGTCAATCCAGCGCATGATAATGCTATCGGTGCGGCCGCCGCGGTAGCCTGCCAACAATCCCATAATCACGCCAAATGTTCCCGCGATCGTAACGACCGCGGCCCCCACCAGCAGCGATACACGCGACCCATAAATCAGACGGGATAAAACATCGCGTCCCAAATGATCGGTTCCAAGAATATGGTTCCAAGTGCCTTGTGCGCTCCAAGCGGGTGGCTTGAGCCGCGCTCGCAAATCCTGCGCCGCTGGGTCATGGGGCGCCAGCAGCGGTGCGGCAACCGCCATCAATAGAAGCGCGGCAATCAAAAGCATCCCGATGAATCCGGCCTTATCCCGCCACAATTCTTGGGTCAAACTGCGCAAACCGCGTAGCCGGTCTTGCCACCGACCGCTGAGCATTTTGCTGCTGTATGCCGCTTCGGCCATCTTATGCCAACCTCAACCGCGGATCGATAAGCGTATAGGCGATGTCCATCAGAATATTGATCATCACCACCAACACCGCCACTGAAAATACAATTGCCTGCAGTAAAATTAAATCTTCGCGCTCAATGGCCTGGATGGCTGTCAGGCCAAGGCCAGGCCAGGCAAATACCGTTTCAACTACCACCGAGTAGCCGGCGATGGCTCGAATCGTTTCCCAGCCGACAAGCGTTGCCACGGGTAAAGATGCATTGCGCAAAGCATGCAGTCCCACCACCCGCAAAAAGGGTATACCTTTGGCATAGCCGGTTTGCACATATTGTTGGTTAAGCTCATCAATCATCGATGATCTTACAATCATCACCAGCCGGGCCAATACCGGCAATGCCATGGTCAGACCCGGCAAAATAATATGGGCGATAGTAGCTGTGCCCGATGTCGGCAGCCAATGTAATTGCACCGCAAAAACAACAATAAACAGAAGGCCCAACCAGAATTGCGGCACGGATAAACCGATTAAACTGACAAAGACAGTACTGCGATCCGAAACACCACCGGGCCGTAAAGCGGCGATAATGCCCAGAGGTATGGATAGCACAAAGGCCAGACCGATACCCACCGCCGTCAGTACAAGTGTCAGGGGCAATTTTTCAAACACAATTTCCATGGCAGGGCGATGTTGCCATAACGAATCGCCAAAATCCAGACGGGCCACGTCGCCCATAAACTCAACAAACTGGACCATGATGGGCCGATCCAGGCCCAGCTGTTTTTCAAAGGCCGCCCGTTGCTCCAGGGTTGCTTCCAGTGGGAGCATAACCTTAACAGGATCTCCCACCATGCGGGTTACCACAAACACGATGATGGTAACCCCGAAAATGACGATGATCCCATGCAGCAGGCGTCTTAAAATGTAACGTCCCATTTTGCTCCAACGCTTGGATGCCCCATAAAAATAGGTATCGAACCGGTTCTGCCGAAATACGCTTATGCTAACAATCGCAACGGTTCGATATCCTAGAGCTAAGAATCAGGGGGCATCACCAAACCCAATTCATGCAACGCTTTACTTCTTTACTTTCATTTCACTAACCAATATTTTCGCATCCACCCGGCCCGACCAATCGACGCGCGCGCTCACACCATAAATATCTTCGATATTGAGCAACCATGTGAAATAGGCTTGATCGAAAGCCCGTTTAACGGCCTGGTGATATATCGATTTGCGTTTGGCAAAGTCCGTTTCACTACGCGCGTTGTCGATCAATGTCGCTAATTGTTTATCGGTGTTGGACGACCCAATACCACCGGCCTTATAGTAGGCTGAAAAACTCTTATCGGCATCCAACAATTCATTAGAGCTCACAACAAAGATGGCATCACCCCTTGTTTTGCGATCAAACAAGCGGTTAAGATATTCATTAAACTCAAATATGCGCACCTTGGTTTTAACACCCACCGCATCCCAGTACGCAGCGACAGCTTCCACCAATTCGCGATCTTTGAGCCAACGCCCGGCAGTGCCAATCAACTCCACTGTAGCGCCCACGGCGCCCGCTGCTTTAAGCAGTTGTTTGGCTTTGTCAGGGTTATAAGGATAGGCCTTGACCTTCGGATTGTATCCAAAAAAGGACGGACTTAACAGTTGGCCTTGCGCCACCTGGGCAAAGCCTTCAAAGAGACCTTCCGCCAAAGCGTCCTTATCAACGGCGTAATTCAGGGCCTGACGCACCCGCACGTCTTTGGTGGGACCACCATCGGCATTAAGAATGATAATGGGATGTTCCAATCCTAAAATGTGAATTGCTTTCGGCACCTGCTGGGTAAATTCCGGTAACAGGTTGGTGATGATATCAAATTCACCGGCCATCAATCCGGCTAAGCGTGTGCCGGGCTCCTCGATAAAGCGATATTTAACCCGGCTAACCAGTGGCTTGGTTCCCCAATAATTAGAATTTCTTACAAGGGTAATGCTTTCACCCCGGTCCCATTGAACAAATCGATAAGGCCCCGTTCCAACCGGTTTTTCAGCAAATTTCGAATCCATGGAATGTTTGGGCGGCACAATTTTCATCCAGTAAAGCCGCGATAAAAGGATCGGATCAGGTCCGTCCGTCTTTAGGCGGACGGTTAAGTTGTCCACTTTTTGGGCATCTTGAATGGTATTAAAAAAGGAAATTTGTTCAGAATTAAACTTGGGATTAATGATACGTTTAACACTGAAGACAACCGCATCCGCGTTAAACGGCTCACCGTTGTGGAATTTGATACCGGAACGCAATTTGATTTCCCAGGTTTGGGGATCGATGAGCCGCGGTTCTGAGGCCGCTAAGCCAGGGATTAATTGGCCCTTGGGCGTACGTGCCATCAGGGTTTCATATATGTTATCGTTTACAGCCCTTTCGCCGCCATCTTCGCGAAGTTGCGGATCCAAGGTGGTCGGTTCCGAGCCGATGGCAATGGTAACATCCTGGGCATTGGCGAAAGCAGCCAGAGCCATTACCAAAAAGCAACCAAGCAGCAGTTTGCCCCTAATCTTCATTTTAAGCCTCCTTGTTTTTGATACATAGTATGATACACCGTCCCAAAAGTTTCTTTGAAACCATTACAAATCAACCCATGAACTATTCGCCGGCCTTTTGACGCCCCCTGTTAGGGTTCAAAAATTCAACATTCACGCTTTCGGTTGTGTGCCCTTTATTATTTAATTGGGCCACCCGCGCCGCAGATAGAAGCAATCCTTGACAGCTCCCACCGCAATGAAGTCGACATGATTCGACGGCACAAATTTTTTGTATAAAGAGGAAAGACCAAATGGGTCAAGTTTATTGCAAGCGCGGCAAGGCCTAATCGTCACCGCCGCAACCACCATAATGACCATCGAAATTATATTAAAAATCTAGCGGCCAATACGAGAGGCCGAATCATAACGCGAGCGCTAACTCACCTGCAACTTTAACCTATAACTCGATTTGCTCCCCCGGTTTTAGGACCGAAACTTTGGCGGGTGTTTCATTTTCAACGCGCTTGGCCCATTGATAGGGGTCCTGCTTAATGACGTCGAAGGTGTCATAATGAATCGGTATCACGCGGCTTGGCTCAATCAATTTAACAGCACGCAGGGCGTCTTCAGGTCCCATGGTGAAATTATCGCCAATCGGCAATATGGCCAGATCGATGCCTTCTTCACCAATCAACTTCATGTCGTAAAATAGGCCGGTATCGCAGGCATGGTATATTTTTTTGCCTTGGATATAAAAAAGAAAGCCGCAGGGATTGCCGCCATAACCACCGTCCGGCAGGGCCGAACCATGATGCGCAATTGTCAGCTTAACGCGGCCCCAAGGGTAATCAAAGCCACCGCCGATATGCTGGGGATGAACGTTTTCCAGCCCCTGGCTGACCAACCAATTGTGGATTTCAAAATTACTGATAACGGTCGCGCCGGTACGTTTGGCGATGGAGATGGTGTCACCGATGTGGTCGCCATGACCGTGCGATACAAGAATATAGTCCGCACTGACCTGATCCGCTTTGACCGGTGCCAGCGGATTATCCGTAATGAACGGATCAACCAGGAGTTGCGCATCGCCGGTTTCAATCATAAAACAGGCATGGCTTAACCATGTTACGTTAATGATCATCACAATCCTCCCTTCTCTTGAAAAATGCGAAACATTAGCTTTGCCAATGCTTATACCATCCTCCGCCGATCTGCAACCATCGGTCGCATGGATGTCGTATCATTGCAACCATTAAAGACAATTTTGCTTCGATTGAAAGGAATAACATCCTGTTTGATTTTTAAACGATTAAAAGATGCTGGATTTTTTATGATTCATTAGGGTATGTATGATAATTTCGATCGGAGCTAATCGCCGGCGCAGTTCAAAACACCATCAGTGCCTCACATTATTGAGGCATCAGGCCATCTACTAGTGAACAGAATTGGAAGTAAAAATGAAAGATTGGATACCTTTCCAAGAAGGCATCTATCGGATTGAAAATGCTTTTTTAATTTCCACGGATCTAAAAGCCGTCAAACTGCAAGAACCTGTTATTGAAATCTATCAGGGTTTTGGCGGAAAACTGCAGATGAAGGGTCGCTGCATGGTGCGCAACGCATTGATCGTGGCGCTGCTGGAAGATTCAGACGACATTGACCTCCTGCTAGATTTAGGCGCAACGTTCAAATATCGGATGCCGCAACCGGAATTGAACGCCGGTAAGGTGTTCAATCCCGATATCAATTCCACCATGCAATTTTTCCCCTCCAAACCATGGAAGAATTTAACGGAAACTGAATATGACAATTTGCGGTCCAGGCTGCAAATTTTATCTTCGTAATATTTTTAATCTCCCTCCACCAATCGAAATTTAAAAAGCCCAGCATGCCAGCATTATTTGTACAAATGCTACGTCATGCGCTTAAGATGGTTCGTTTCTCAATGTTTGTTTGTAAAAACGCCACACCTCTACCGATTTGGGATCCAGATTGGTTAGACCACTGGCTTGGGCCCATTCCATTGCCTGAACATATTCGCGCATCGTAATGCGGCGCCAAATCTGCGGATATTCAAACGCTTTATAGTCAACACGATATTGGGACATGATGTTCACGTAGGTCGCTGGTGGCAGATTCATCGCCACCCAGCGCACAAAGTGGTCGGTGCCGGCCACATTGTTGGGCATCACCAGATGGCGGATCATCACGCCACGCGTGGCAGTACCCCGCTGATCTGTTTGGTGGTCACCTACCTGACGAGCCATTTCAAGGACCGCCTTTTGGGAAGCCTCGGGGTAGTCTGAAGCCCCGCCCAAATAGGTAGCAGCCTTTTCATCGTTCATAAACTTCATATCCGGCAGATAAATATCGATGATGCCGTCTAACAACTGCAGCATCTCAACACGTTCATAGCCGCTGGTATTGTAAACCAGTGGCAAGTGCAATCCTTTGGCAAGCGCCAATCGAACCGCATTGAGGATATTGGGCATGACGTGTGTCGGCGTCACCAGATTAATATTAGAGCAGCCGATTTGCTGCAACTTCAGCATAATATCTGCCAGTTGATGGTCTTCGATGACCTTACCGCGCCCCTCATGGGCAATGGGCCAATTTTGACAAAAGACACAGCGTAAATTGCAGTTTGAAAAAAATATGGTTCCCGATCCGGCAGCCCCGACCAAAGATAATTCCTCACCATAATGCGGCTGGGCCGAATAAACCATCACCTTGGCGGGAGCGCGGCAAAATCCCTGCTCGCCCTTTAGTCGATTGACGCCGCATTCACGCGGGCACAATCGGCACTCCTGAAAAACCGCATAGGCTGATGCGGCCCGGTCGGCAAGCTCACCCTTGCGTGCTAAATTGGCATACGCTGGGGTTAATTTAGGTTTAGCAGCCCACAGTGGTGGTGGGTTACAGTACACCGCACCCCCCAAAAGCAGGAGGTGCTTGATGAATTCTCGCCGTGAAATTGTCATATGTAAATCTCCACGGGACAATCAGGTGCGGCTTTAAGGCCGGAAAGTTAGTGTGTGCGTATCTATTTCCGAAGGCAATGTTATCAACTTACAGGAGATTGGGCCGATTTCAGAGAGAATAGGATTGACATCTACCAATGACCCTACACCATCATCAACGGGAAGGTCAACACACGTTGCCTAATCCGTTTGGATCAATCCGCCAGTTGGGTATCTGCGTGGGTATAGGGCGGCACACAGCAACACAATATCTTAAGTTCATCTGAACCGGTATTGGTGATTTGATGCGGTGTTCCAGGCGCAATGCAGATGGTGTCGCCGGCAGCAACCTTGAAAATATTATTTGCCAATCGCATTTCGCCGCCACCGCTCAAGATATGGTATAATTCCTCGGAGCGGGCATGCTGGTGATAACGTGTCGTGAATCCGATGGGAACAATGGCCTCGGCTAGGCTTTGATTGGTATTGCCATGTACCTGGGGGTGCATGAGTTCGCGAATGATTGACCCATCTTTGGTCGTGTATGGCGGGATGTTTTGGTAGCTGGTTTTCAATATTTTCATCTTTAAAAGCCCCTAGCGTCAAGGCACCATTAATAGAAAACAGAGTGCTTAACGTCGAATCGATTGGGCCACATCGTTGATACGTTCTCGAATGGATATTAAGTAGCGCGCCATTTTTCCCCGATGATCGGCCATGATTGAGTCGTGGCGTCCGCGCAACACAATCAAGGGATCAAAGGTACAGATGTTATCCATGTCTCTAAAAGCCACACGGACATTGTCCTCACCGCCTTTGGTATTGATATCCGGGTATAGATGCGCAAACATACGCAGAAAATCTCTCAGCACCAGCACAACACCTTGAGTGTAATAAATCCGGTCATCCAAATCGCGGTAGGCCACCTCTTCATCAGCCTGTACCAGAAGTCCCAGGGGCTGATCCAGAAACTGGCTGCCGATAATGTACATAAGCAGATTGTACATATCGTCGGATCGTAGATTGTAAATGGCATTTTCCTTTTGAACATCGGCCTCATACTGTTTGAGAAGTTCAAGTCCCTTGCGATATTCTTTTTCAGTGGAAGGAAACCACCAGCTATTGGCGCTAAACGCGAAATGCTTTTCACGCGCCTCTTTTAAAAATGAGTTTTCAGCATCCACCTTGCCGTATTTAGCCAAATTGGTAGAAAAAAAGTTAACCAGCATGCGGGTGGCAAAGATCGTTCCACGCTGACGGTTATTGCGGTTATCCAGCCAGCGCGTAGGTGAAATAATCAAATCATTGACCGACCAACCAAAAGCCGACGCCATTTCCCATTCCAAACGATTGCGCATGGCCTGTGATAGCGCCACACCTTTGCGAGGTTCAGAGATCTCTTCAGCCGGTGTTCGTAAAATTGACTGAATAGCGGGATCCAATTCCGGAAATTTGGTTTGATCAATCATGGTGTAGCCTTTGTAGACCAACCAATACACACTAGCCGTCAGCGGCCAGATCAAGATGAAACATAACAATATCAACACCAGCCGTTTGCCAAATAGCGTCATTTTGGGAATCCACCGACTTTCCATGTTCTTTCCTTTGTTTCTGAAAAAAATAACCCCACACCAAATCAATACGGGTATCGGGGGTTCAATGCAACCTATATCAGGTTTTAAGATTGTTGAAAGGGTAAACCCTCCCCGTGCCGGTGTCAACAGTTTCCCGTCTGATCTTTCTGACAATCCGAGTTTTGATTCCCGTTCCTTGCTTTCTCACTAATTAAACGGATCACAGCCACATGAACATGTCACTTTTGCGTGGCGGTGCAGCACTTGTTGCATCGCTAAATCAATACCGAATTGATCAGCTCGAATTGCTAAGACGATCCTAATTGAATGCTGTTTAGCCCAAATAAACACCTGGTGATCACAGGTTTTTCATGTTCACGACCTTCTCAATTTTTCTTCATACTATCTTCACATTTGATTGCTATTTTAGTAACAGTCAGCGAATCATTCGGGAGGCGTCACTTCCTGAAAAAAGACCGTTTGTCGAATAAAAGCCACTTAAATGGTCTATCTAGCGGCCACTACCGGGGGAAGATGGTTGCTATTTTTGGCGTTGAATTTCAAACGTTTGTTTGATACGAACGTTTGAAATTCAACGCTGAAAGAGATGGATAACCGATGGTCAAATCAAAGAATCATCCCAACAATCGCACCCGCGAACGAATTCTGGATAAAGCCGAAGCCCTTTTTGCATGCAAGGGCTACCATGCGGTCAGTATCAGAGAAATCACCAAATCTGCCGAATGTAACGTGTCGGCGGTTAATTACTATTTCGGCAATAAACAAAACCTCTATTGCGAGGTGTTTCAGCACCGTTGGTTGCCGCGTGCCAAACGTATTCATAACTGTTTTCGACAATTGCTTGCAGATAAACCCAACTGCAAACCAAACGATATTGTGCGCGCTTTGGCCCAAGCATTTCTGCAAGGCCCCCTCACCGATGCGGAACGGGTTCGCCATCACCAACTCATATCGGGCGAAATAGCGCAGCCAAGCCAGGCATTTAACTTGATCGCCAAACAAGCTTTGCACCCCCTTTTTAACAGCATACGGGGAGATTTAAACGCGGCTATGTCTGAAATTTTTGGTGACGATCAATTGACCTTAAGTATTTTCAGCATCTTTGCCATGATATTACACTTTAACTTTGCCCGTCACCTAATTACCAGCTTGAGTGGTCATCAATACGACACCGATTTTAAGAATCGACTCGTTGACCATATCGTGGAGTTTTCGATGTTTGGTTTGATCGGTAAAAACGGGGAGGATTGGAATGCGAGCACCACTTAAAAACGTCATCCACGTGTTTTGGTTAACACTTTCGATCCTCATGGTGGGATGTTTCAATCTGACGCCGGACTATCAGAGCCCGGATCTGAATACCGCCGTTCCGCCTACATATGAACAGACACCAGTGGAACTAACCCTGCCGCTCATCGAGGATCAGTGGTGGCAAGCATTCAACGACCCTAAGCTTAGCCGTTTGGTAGACGAAGCGCTGCAGAATAACTGGGATCTCAAACAGGCGGCCGCCCGTGTTTTGGAGGTGCGCGCATTATACATTCAAACCCGTGCCGACCTATTTCCCAACATCGATATCGATGCATTGGCGGAACGTCGCCGTTTCGGGGGCGGTAATATTGAACGCGCCCCAACCCTTAATAACTATGAACTATCCGCACCCGCCACCTTCGAAATCGATCTTTGGAGTAAATTGACCAGCCAGACCCGCGCGGCCTGGCTCGATCTTTTAACAGAGGAAGAAAACCGTAGAACAATTGCACAATCAGTAGTGGCGGAGACCATTTCCCTGTATTTGCAAACCGAATTTTTTGAACGGCGCCTGCAAATCGCCTATCAAACGGTGGATACCTTTGAACGCAGCCTGGAATTTGTCAACATCCGCTACCGCCGTGGCCTGACTTCCGAACTGGATGTCAGACAAGCACGCCGGGTACTGGCCGAGGCCCAAGGTTTGATTCCGGAAATCAAACAGGATCTGGGAACCACTCAACAGCAGTTGGCCATATTAATCGGACGCTATCCGACAACCGACCCCCCACGCCAACAACCGGACGATTACTACAAACAACTGCCGCCGGTGCCGCCGGGGATGCCTTCTGAATTGCTACTGCGCCGCCCTGATATCAGAGCCGCCGAAAACCGGTTAAAAGCACTTAATGAGCGCGTAGGCGCCGCCATCGCTGATCGATTCCCAGCAATAACCATCCTGGGAAATTATGGTTGGCGCAACGACGAATTTAACAATCTTTTTGATCATATCAGCAATATATGGAACCTCACGGGCACTGTGACACAACCTATATTTGATGCGGGCCGCCTCAAGGCTCGTCAACGCGCAGCTGAGGCCCGTTTTCAGCAGGGCGTTGCCGATTATGCCAATACGGTTCTGGCTGCCTTTTCAGAGGTCGAAGGTGCCTTGTTGACCCGCAAACGGCAACTGGAACGCCGCCAATGGGTGAACGATTTTCTAAGTGAGGCCCGCGCGACCCAACGCGTGGCGCAAAATCGTTACATCCGCGGTTTGGTAGATTATTTGGATGTTCTTGATGCGCAACGCACCCGTTTCCAAGCCGAAGACGATTTGGTTCAAGTCGATTTGACCCTCTTAACCAACCGAGTATCGCTTTACCGCGCTTTGGGCGGCAATTGGGCTGACCCCGGCAAGGTGCCCGTTCGCGATGATGGCATTTTCTTTAAATTTTAAAAAACAGCCTTATTGTATTTAAGACATTTATGCGAAGTGAGGAATTGATGAAAATGAGCTCATCCCGTAAGCGTTTTATGCACATTTTAGCCACATTGGGTCTTATTCTAATCGGTATTGTGGCGTTTATCTTATTGACGGCCAACAAACCACAGTTAAAAAAGACCCAACCGCCGACCCCTTTGCCCATGGTCAGAACCATAACGGTGGAAACCGGCACCCGCTATGTACCGATAAAGGGGGAAGGTACCGTACGACCTTTGCGCGAAATTCAATTGGTACCCCAGGTTAACGGCAAAATCGTCTTTATATCTCCCGGGTTAATTGACGGTGGAATTTTCCGCAAAGGCGAATTACTCCTGCGCATCGAACAGGAAGACTATCAATTGGCTGTGACCCTTGCGCAAGCACGCGTCAAAGATTCAGAAAGCGCTCTGAAAATCGCTCAGGAAGAGGCTGCGGCCGCACGTGAAGAGTGGGCTTTGCTCAGTAAAGAAGAAGCGGAGAACAACGCAACACCGCCGCCACTAGTGGCTAAAGAGCCTCAACTAGCAGCGGCCCGTGCGAAATTGAAGGCCGAGCAGGCTGATTTGCGGCGCGCCTTGTTAAATCTGGAACGCACCGAGTTAAAGGCACCTTTCAACGGTCGTTGCAGTGAAGAAAATATTGATATCGGCCAATATGTCTCTACAGGCCAGGCACTGGCCACCCTATTTTCCACCGAAGCTGCCGAAATAATGGTGCCCCTGGAAGACGAAAGCCTATATTGGTTTTCCGTACCAGGATTCACTACCGCAGATAAACCGGGTTCGCCAGCCACCGTTCACACCCGTTTTGCCGGGCAGGACATGTCCTGGTCCGGTCAAGTTGTCCGGGCGGAAGGCAAACTCGATGAACGCACGCGGATGGTCAGTATTGTGGTTAGAGTGGAAAATCCCTATGGTACCCGTCCGCCACTGGCCAGTGGTATGTTTGTCACCATTGAAATTCAGGGGCGCCGGGTTGAAAATGCGACGATCATTCCGCGGCCGGCGCTGCGCCATAACAATATTGTTTGGGTGGTCGATCGCCAGGGTATTCTTAGATTTCGACCCGTAAAAGTGGCCCGACGCCTGCCAAATCAGGTCATCATCGAAAGCGGCTTGGAACAGGGCGAATTGATTGTCACATCAGCGCTCAATGCGGTTACGGATGGCATGCAAGTGCGCATCAATGCTGCTCAAGAGGAAAAGATCTCATGAAAACGGCGGTTTCCTGGTTTGCCGATAATCACGTTGCTGCCAATCTACTCATGCTCTTTCTACTGGCGGCCGGTATTATCACATGTCTTAATATGAAGATCGAGGTCTTTCCTGAAACAGATCTTGACATCATCAGGGTTACGACTGAATACCCCGGTGCCTCGCCCGCTGAAGTTGAAGAAGGCGTTATTCGGCATATCGAAGAAAAAATTGCCGGATTGGCCGGCATCGAACGCATCGACTCGACTGCCAGTGAAGGTTTTGGCAGCGTTACCATTGAGGTGATGAGCGACTGGGACATTAAAAAGCTCCTGGAAGAGGTCAAGGCCGAGGTCGATCGCATCAACACCTTACCGGATGAGGCCGAAACGCCCGAGATTCGCGAAATCACCCGGCGTAGTCGCGTCATTAATATCGCCGTATTTGGTGAAGCCCCTGAACAAACTATCAAAAGCATTGCCGAAAAAATCAAAGATGATGTCACCAACCTGCCGGGGGTTACCGTTGCTGAAATTGATAGTGTTAAAGAGGCTGAAATTCACATCGAGGTTTCCGAAGCAACTCTGCGCCGGTATCGTTTAACCCTTGAACAAGTTGCCGATGCTGTGCGCAAAGCCAGCCTGGATCTGCCCGCCGGCCGAATTAAGACCTCCGCCGGTGAAATTCTGATTCGTACCAAAGGGCGTCGCTACTTTGCGGCCGACTATCAGGATATCGCCGTGCTAACCCGACCCGATGGCAGTAAAGTTACGCTAGGCCAAATCGCTGAGCTAAGCGACGGGTTTGAAGACGTTGATTTAAGTGCCCGTTTCCAGGCCCAACTCGCTGCCCTGCTCACCGTTTACCGCGTCGCCGATCAGAATGCGCTTACCATCGCAACAGCCGTCAAACGCTATATTGAGGAGGTTAAACCAAGCCTACCCGCCGGGGTGGATGTCACTTATTATCGCGATCGCTCCCGTATTTTGAAAAGCCGTATGGAATTGCTGATTAGAAATATGGCCATCGGGTTGATATTGGTTAGTATGCTTTTATGGCTGGTTATGGACCGACGCCTGGCTTTCTGGGTAACGCTGGGCATACCGATATCTTTTGCAGCGGGTTTGATGACCCTGCCATACTTCGATGTCTCTATAAATATGATTTCGCTTTTCGCCTTTATCATGGTTCTGGGCATCGTCGTGGATGATGCCATCATCATTGGCGAAAATATTTATCGCAAGCAAGAATCGGGGCTGCCCCCTCTGAAAGCTTCTATTGAGGGTGCCCTGGAAGTCGGGCGCCCGGTAGTCTTTTCGGTATTAACCACCATGGTGGCATTCTATCCGTTGCTTTTAGCCGGTGGAACCATGGGCAAGTTAATGCGCAATATTCCCGTGGTTGTTATGGTGGTCTTGTTAGGATCTTTGATCGAATCGCTATTTATTCTGCCCGCACATTTAGCGCGTAGCGCCGCAAAGAAAAAAGCGCAGGGGCTTACAAAAGAAAAACAGAAGAAATCAGCCCTTTGGTTAAAATCGGTTATTGCTGGTCCCTATTCACGCTTGGTTAATTTTTGCGTTCACTGGCGCTATGCCACAGTTGCATTTGGTATTGCTCTGCTCATTATCAGTTTTGGTTTGTGGAAGGCCGGCTGGATAAAGTTCACCTTCTTTCCCCGGGTTGAGGGTGATACCATGCGCTGCTACATCACCATGCCCACCGGCACCCCCATGGATCGCACCAAAGAGGTGGCTGCCCATGTGGAGAGCGCCGCTTTGGAGCTGTTAGCGCAAGAAGATCTAAACCGCGATGCCGATGCGCCGCCATTGCTGGAATACAGTCTGGCAATGGTTGGCAGGCATTCGGGACGTGGGGCCACACGTGGTAGTGGCGGACACCTGGCGCAAGTGTGGGTGCAACTGCTGGAAAGTGAGCAGCGTGACATCAGTACCAATAAACTGGCACAAAAGTGGCGACAAAGAATCGGTACCATACCGGATGCCGAGTCCATCAGTTTTCGCAGTGAGATTCACAGTGCCGGCAATCCCATTGAGGTGCACCTGGCATTGGATAACCACGATCAGTTGTTGGCCGCAGCCGAAGACTTAAAAAACGAACTCCGTGGGTATCCGGGTGTTTTCGATATTAGTGATAGCTTTTTACCCGGCAAGCCGGAGATGCAATTAAAGCTAAAGCCCGCTGCACGCAGTCTGGGATTAACGCTTAACGATTTAGCCCGCCAAGTCCGTCACGCGTTCTATGGAGCTGAAGCCTTGCGGCTGCAAAGGGATAAAGATGAAGTCAAGGTTAAGGTACGATTTCCTGAAAACGAGCGCAAATCGTTAGGATCTGTGGAGGAAATGCGCATTCGCACACCAAACGGCGAAGAGGTTCCCTTTACCCAAGTAGCGGAAGTGAACATGGAGCAAGGGTACACAACCATTGAACGTGCCCAGCGCTTACGTGTCATAAAAGTCACGGCGGATGTGGATGAAACCGTTACCAATGCCAACGAGGTGCGTACCGCTTTAATTGGCCAGGTCTTGCCTTATTTGCAAAGTCAATACTATGGATTGCGTTACCAAATTGAAGGCGAAGGCAAACAACAGAAGGAATCCTTTGCGGACGTATTCCGGGGCTTTGCCATTGCGATGTTTTGCATCTACGCCCTTCTGGCGATACCTTTTAAATCATTTACACAGCCGTTTATCGTAATGGCAGCCATCCCTTTTGGGTTTGTGGGGGCTGTGTTGGGACACTTGCTCATGGGATTCAATTTGAGTATTTTAAGCCTTTTTGGGATGGTGGGCTTGGCCGGTGTGGTGGTCAACGATTCATTGGTACTGGTATATGCGGCGAACCGCCTGCGCAGCGAGGGTGCCGATGCTCACCGCGCCGTAACCCAGGCCGGGGGATTGCGCTTTCGTGCGATCCTGCTAACATCACTAACCACTTTTGTGGGCTTGACGCCGATGTTGTTGGAACAAAGCGTTCAGGCTAAGTTTCTCATACCAATGGCCATCAGCCTCGGTTTTGGTGTGCTTTTCTCAACCTTCGTTACACTGCTGTTTATACCCTGCGGTTATATGATTTTGGAAGATTTACACAATACCATCGCCGGAATTAAAAACCGACTTTTTACGCTGGCATCACGCCAATCCTAAACTCGCCCAAATCGGCTAGGCTTTGACATAGACGCCCTTTTGGGGGCTTTTGATGCGCCCCTGTTTTTTTAACTTATAAATGATGTTATGAATTTTCTTATCATCAAAACCGGTCTTTTGTTTAATCGTAGCCGTGGTGGCGCCCTTTTTGGAACGTGCAACAATGTGATACACAGACCCAATGGCTGTATCCGGTTTCCGCGGCCCCGCCGCTTGCTTAGCAGAAGTTTTTCTAGCAGTCTTTTTGGGGGCCGATTTTGCTTTAGCTTTCGCCTTGGGGGTCGCACCGGCCGCGGCCATTTTTTGCTGCTTGGCAAGATCATTCAGTCTATCGGACACGGCATCAATACCCTTGCTCAAGGTTTTGAGACCCTCCGACATGGTCTTAAATAGCATCTCTAATTCTTTCATTGCAGACCTCCTTATTTTTTTATTGTGCAAAAAGAGTCGTTTTTACTACCAAACAAATTTTCTTTCTTTTGTAAAGCTTTTCCTATCTAAGCACTCAAATGGGGAACGAATCGGGAAAGGAGTCAGTCAGCTGGCAATTTACAACGTCAGGCGGGCAGATATACGCTATCTTTTTTCTTCGCACCGCAATGTCTGCTGGGGAAACATGTTAAGTATCGGCTTCAAGTAACTCGGCTGTTTGCTCGGGTGGCAGTTCTTGAACTTTACGAAGTTTACGCTCAATCGCACGTGTGCGCACTGCCGCCCTATCAATCGTATGGCTGGCTTCTTGCAGTTTCTTCTTGGCTTTGGTTAATACATCGCCAAATTTACCAAACTCAGCTTTGACAACGCCTAGTAATTCCCACACCTCACTGGAACGTTTCTCTATCGCCAGCGTGCGGAAACCCATTTGTAAACTATTTAGCAAAGCAGATAGCGTCGTTGGGCCTGTCACTATTGTTCGATATTCACGCTGCAAGATATCACACAAACCCGGACGACGCAGCACTTCGGCATATAAACCCTCTACTGGTAGAAACATAATACCAAAGTCCGTGGTATTGGGAGGATCTATGTATTTCGCTTTTATTTGGCGTGCTTCAACCTTAATACGACTCTCCAAGCGTTTGATGTACTGTGCGGCCAAGTCTTTGTCCGCCGCTTCCTGGGCATCCAGCAGGTGTTGATAATCTTCTTGGGGAAATTTTGAATCAATCGGCATCCAGACCACTTTATGCGGGTTGGTATCTCTGCCCGGCAATTTGATGGCGTATTCGACCCGCTCACCGCTGCCTTGCTTTGTCTGGACATTGATCGCATATTGGTCCGCCGTCAAGATCTGCTCTAAAATACTGCCCAACTGAATTTCGCCCCACGTTCCCCGGGTTTTGACATTGGTTAGAACCTTCTTTAAATCACCGACACCGGCTGCCAGTGTTCGCATTTCGCCCAAACCCTTATAAACCTGTTCCAAACGATCGCTAACCTGCTTAAACGATTCTCCCAGACGTTTTTCTAAAGTTGAATGCAGTTTTTCATCCACAGTTGCCCGCATCTGTTCCAGCTTAATGTTATTTTCTTGTTGTAGTGCATAAAGACGGTTCTCAATTGTTTTTCGCATCGTTTCCAATTTATCTTCGTTTAGCTGTGTCAAATGGGCAAGCTGCCGACCAAACGAATCCAACTGGTCTTTCTGCATACCCGCGTTTTCCGTCAATCGTCGCAACAATGAATCGCTGACGGCTTGCATAGTTTGGCTGAGCTCGGCGCGCGCGCGTTGCGCGTTGGTACTCATTTCTTGCCGGCTCTGAGATATTTCATCTTTCAGCATCCGTTGCGTGTATATATAGCGGTTTTCAATTTCAGCCATGGCCTCGCGCAGTTCCCGCGCAACATCTTCGGGTAAGCGCCTTAGTTTTAAAAACAGTAAGAGCGCACCCAGCAATATCGCTGCCAGGTTGCCGATAAGCAGAATTTCAACCGTTGTCAGTACTATCGTTCCAATTGCCATTGTATTAACGTCAAAAATAAGCGTGTGAGAATTTAATGCACCAGCCTTTTAGCATGGTTTAATGCATTTTGAAACACCGCCTGGTTCTCGCTTACCAGGATTAGCATTTCTATAACTGCGGTCTGAAACCGCAAATTATAAGGTGCGGACGGAAAGCGCCTGCTCCCTTGACAATTGACGCGGTCCTAGGTAGTCAAATTTACGAACCTCGCAGGGAAATGGACTGTGACC
>JASJAZ010000176.1 GCA_030066785.1 Desulfobacterales bacterium
CCAATGACAACGATGTTTTCACATATACCCGGATACCAATCGATGATATAAACCTTGGTTCCCGGTCTGAAATGCTTGGTACCGATCCTATGCTCTTTACCATTGGGGCCATATGGCCTTTTCTGGACAATGTTGGCAACAACGCACCAAGAAAGATCATCCGGTCTTGTTTTCGAAAAATACTTTTTTATCCAGCTTACAATATCCAATATTTTCTCGAAAAGAACTTGGCATCAGAGACTGCAGCCGCCGTGCAGGATCATCTTGATGGCTTTGCCAGGCGCATGCCCGGGGCATCATCGGGACGCTCAATAAAGCCGCTGTGACGATAAAATGGTGCTTTGCCCTTGGCTGAAAAAAGTTGAATCTCACGCAGCCCTGCCGCCTGACACTGCTCTATCAGCATTCGCAGTAAGGTTGTTCCGATACCCTTCTTTTGGTACTTCGGCGCCACAATCATATCGTAGAGCATAGCATAAACAACGCCATCTGATACAACCCGCCCTATCCCAACCAAATCGCTATCGGCATAGGCCGCAACCACACACCAGCTATTTTCCAATGCCATTGATATTTCGGCGGCACTTATCTTGTAACTGTCATTCCAGCCGGTGGTCTCAAATAGCGATAGGTATTGCGATGGTTTGGGCTTTTCATATTTGTAAACGATCCTTTTCATTTCTGACAATTCGAAAGCTTTCCGTAAAAACGTGATTGCCGTCTTCAATTATCTAGCCGCTTTCAATCAAGCGCCATGATCATTTCATATTGCATCAACAGGGCCTTGGTCATATGGCTTTTGGCCCAGTTCCTTTTAGCCTTGCCGTCCTGGAAATTTAAATGTCCGAGAAAAGAGACCACAAGGGCATTGACCAAATCAGCATTTCCTGCCCGAACGTACTTGTCAGCCAATTGAAAGGCCTGATCGACACTACCACGATCTTCTTCATCTATTCGATCTTGTACAAACCGATAAATTGCATGCATTTCAAGATGCAAAAGCCCCCATTGTTGATTCAAATCATCTCTGAGTTCAGGAAATGATTCTTTGATTTCTTTCAAAAACTGACTGCGATGCAACTTCGTCATCATGGCCATCTACCGATACAATTTCGCCGGCTTGGTTGAAAAAACATCTCCTATCGATCACTACTTACGGCCGGCCGTATTCCACGTCTCGAATTTTTAGATCGCCATCTTCGTTGGCAATAGTGAGCGTAACAGCTTCGCTATATTCATCACCCCCGATGTAAACATAAACCCAGGCCACATCGGATGGTTTTTTGTCCGGCCATGTCTGCATAAACTCTCCCACGCCAATGGGGCCCACTGTTTGCCAGTCCGTAGGAACAATGGTTTCAAAATCGGCGCGCATTTGATCCGCTGTAAATTGGCTCTTGAAAGCCTTTGATGTCATTGAATATGCTAATGGATAGTCACGGTTCACCAACGCTTCTGTAAACTGGAGTGCAACCTCTTTAAACTCCCCACCATCTGTTATAGACATTTGGGACTCCTTTTCTGAACAACCAACAATAAACAATAAAGATAAAATAGAGAGCGTAGTATTCCATCTATTCGGTAGCACGTCACAATTCCTTTCGATATCCAAGGCTTCGTCTTATACCGAAATATAAGCGTTTATTCTTCCAGAGCGGAACTCCAAACCAAAACCTTAACGTTTTTCCCTGCCAGTAATCTTGCTATTTTGACCACCTAAATAATATCTAATGAACCATTCGGTCTTCTGATATTGATGCTCTCGTATGGAGATTCCTCGGTGTGAAAATAAAGTGCGACATCACCCGTCAGTTCGATTTTAAAAACGACATCAGACTCCCGGACGATTGAAATGACCTCTTGCTTGGTTGCCTTTAAGACATCCGAGGTATCAATCCATTTGTCATTAAACCATAACTTGCGCCTGCCCTCTACTTCGCCTTCAAGTTTTTGAAAGCATTGAACGACCACACCTTTTTCAAAAACTATCTGGGCATCATACGGGCCTATACAGATTTGGTTGATCTGCTGGCCTTTTAGTTCATGTAGCTCGATTTCGTTAGGCAGCAAATACATGGTTTTAAAAACTCAATTTTTGTTATTGAGAGCAAGTTCAACAACACCAATTGTATCATATCTTGTTGAAATTTCAACAAAATCGATCTAAGCAGCTGTTATGTCATTGTTTTTCATATACCAATACGCCATGTTTGACATTGAGCGATACGCTTCATTCCTGCATACCCAACTTCAACGCTAAATTTTATAGATATGGATTACACCAGTAAGGTGATGCGGCATGCAAAAGATCCTGTTGACAACTAAAGCCGCCCCCGATATTTGGTGGTGAATCGTTTCCATTTATTAGACCTCTTCCTATACCGAGATGTATTTAACGCAACCATAGAATTGAATTTGTTGTTTTTTCTGTTTCTTAAAAATCCTGTTTATATCAATAACGATAATCAACCAATCCACTAGGAGACCGATTATGGCGCAAACAATCGTGATGATTCACGGTATGTGGGGCGGGGGGTGGTGCTGGGATCATTACAAAACCCACTTTGAAAAAAGGGGTTATCATTGCATCACCCCGACGCTGCGGTATCACGACGTGGATCCAAATGATGAACCAGACCCACACTTGGGAACTATCAGCCTAACCGAATATGCCAATGATCTTGAAAAAATAATCCGCAAACTTGATGCGCCTGTCATTCTGATGGGACATTCCATGGGGGGGCTCCTGGCTCAAATCCTTGCCAGCCGTAATCTTGCCGATGCTCTGGTTTTATTAACGCCCGCATCTCCATATGGCATTATGGCACTGACGCCTTCTGTTGTTAGAAGTTTTTGGAGCACCTTAACAACCTGGGGTTTCTGGAGAAAGCCTGGGCGCCCTACATTTAAAGAGGCGTCCTATTCCACTTTCGGTAAATTGCCTGCGGAAAAACAAAAAGAGCAGTTTAACAGATTCGTTTACGAATCAGGCCGGGCAGCATATGAAATTGGATTCTGGTACCTTGATTCCAAAAAAGCCTCAAGGGTCGATGAGTCAAAAGTAACCTGTCCCGTTTTAATTATTGGCGGAACTGATGACAAATTGACACCCGCATCCGTGGTTCGTAAAGTTGCCGATAAATACAAAGCGGTGGCTGTTTATAAAGAATTCGCCAATCACGGTCATTGGGTCATAGGGGAGCCCGACTGGCAAGAAATTGCCGCGTATACTTCAGATTGGTTAGGTAAACTCGAAATCGAAAAAGAAGTAGAAGTAGAACCCCATACTGAACAAAGAAAGTATATGCGCACGCCGTATCAGACCCTTATTTCTTTTTCGCAACCCGAATCAGATGTCTATCATCAAGGCCAGATGAGCAACTACAGTAAGGGTGGGTTGCATTTTACTTCTGAGGTAGAAGTTGAACCAGGATCTGAAATTAAGATTAAATGGATTGACAGCGTGCCCATTATCACAGGTTCTGAAGAGGTGGATGTTTGCAGGGCAGAAGTGACGTGGTACAAACAAAGAAAAGATGAATCTTTATATGATATTGGGGTCCAGTTTCCTGAAATAGCCGTTCGTTAATACCTTGATTCCAAAGTTTCGACTCAATACTTTACAGCTGTCAGCGCAATTCTCATTTTCTAAAAATAATCTGAATACACCTTGTTAATAAACCGTATAATTGAGCGAAAATTAAAATTAACAACGCATATAAGAACTGAAATGGATATTTAAAAAAATTTGCTGCCGTATTCTTCATTCTAAATTAATCATCAAGGTTTTCATTAGGACCTACTTCATGAAAAGGTTCAGAAGATCGTTTTAGAAATTTTACACTTTTTTTAACCCAATTATTATCTGGATCTATATACGCACCGCCTAAAGTGCCAGCTGGAAATATTATACCAATCCAAGCCAGCCCATCATGTTCAAAGTCTCTGTGCTTTTTCGAAACCCCAGGGAGATATGAAACTCGACCGACTTTTCTAAATAAAAGATCACGCGCTGATACCTCATCACCTAATTCAACCTTTACTTCACCTCCATAATAAAAAATCGTTCCCCATTCAGACGCTGTTGGCGGGGGTGGATTAATTAATAGGTCAATATTTGCAATAAATCGTCCAGAAACTTTTTCTTCATGTCGGAAAACAAAGACGGTTAGGTCCAACAGATTTTTATCATTTAAATCTTGAATATATAACAAATCACCGCCTCCATTGTTCGCAAAAACAATTGCACCCGAAGGGATATTTTTTTCTTCATAATTTTCATAAATATCTATTTCCCAATCGTCTTTATCTGTCTCAATACACAGTCCAGATTCAATGTGCGTTGAAAGTAGGTTTTGGAGTTGCTTTATGTTTTTCATCGTACAAATTTTTTTGCATTGCACACATAATCGGCGCAGCTCGATGCATCCGGTCGAGACCGGAGGCCGGGACATATTAGATGTGTTTGTTAGCTGCCATTTCTTATGAATTCCGACAATTTCGATACGTATACTCTTCCACCACTGAATACAGCCATATTTTCGCCGCGAACAGCGATTTGCTCTGGATCGATTATGGCGCCTTGCTTATCTTCTAAGTGGAACTTACGGATGATATTTGCTTTCCGATCCTGATGCAGCATTACCAACTGAAAAAGGCCCTTGTCGGCATAGCCCCCAACGAAAAGAACGTATGGAAAGCTCACTGAAAAGCGTGATGCACCTTGCACAGGAGACTCCCAATAATCAGCGATAGCCCTATCTTTGATTCTTACTATTGGAAATTCAGTGTAGTAATAACACCAAATGTCTTCATTTAAATCAATATTCAGGGAATAGCAGTCGGCCATATACTCTAGCCCGTCAGACGGTTCAAACTCGTAATGCTTTATCCCGTCAAGCGACCACTCTACTAATCCAGCACGACCTAGTGGGCTGTCCCAACCGTAGTTTCCAAAGATACCTTCATCAAAGTAACTGACCCACACGTTATGGTCTTTTGATACGAATACTTGTTCTATGCCATCACCAAGTACGATTTCCCGGACGAGATGACCGGATGCGTCATAGACTCTTCCGTTCTTTTCGATATCAGAACTGGAATGGCGATAACACCTCGGGCATACTAGCAAATAGCCATCCTGGGTTGGTTGAACTTCGGTGATATTGAAGGGCTCTTCGTGGATATTGATGGAATGAATCTTTTCACCCTCAAAAGAATAAGCGGAAAGGAGGTATGATTGGCTGGCTTCTGGCTTTGACTTAAAAAATGTGGCCCAGCCAGCTTGTACAATTTCCCGATCAAGCGCATTTAGCGCTTCAAGAAAAAGGATTTCTCCTGATGGTCCTAAATTGAAACCGACAAGTCTTGATGAATCTGAACAGATTCCTTCGAGTTTTGGTTTTACCGAGATGGTTTCCATGACAGCTAATTCGTTAAAGCTGTTCAGCGCAAACGCATTGTTAGCTGCTTGCACGTAATACCTCTGCTGTTATACCTGATGAATCAACAGCGACCTCTTCTTTTTTGCCCTCTATGGTTACTACTTCAATATAACAGCTAATAGGCCAGCTACCTCGAATAAAATTGAATGTCGCATATCCGCTTTGTATTTCAGAAGCCGGAATCTTTTCAACAACCAGCAATTCGTGGAATTTTTCTCGAAGTGCGTTAGTTGATAATTCTAACTCTTTAGTTACAGACGGAAGCTCTGCATCAAAGCCAGGTTTCAGCAGATTCACGCCAATAGATCTTATTCCCAACTCCTTGCACTTTTCTCCAAGATGGGGATGCACATAGCACAAGCCGCTTGCTGCGTGATGGGCTGTACTTTGAATTACGCTTCTTAGTCTTTTAATGCTAGTCATTCTCTTATAAATGCTGCTAACATATGTATTTACCGGTTCTTGTTAATTACGGAATGTCCTGAAAATCCGTTCAATAGTCTTAATTGCAATTTTATCGAAATCCTTTCCCGCAGTCAAATTCATAAATCTTAACTATTTGTAATTAATCTAAAAATTATTCTGTCTGCCCAGTTTTGATACCCTCCATGAAAACGACCACCTAATAAAAAGTCGGTTTTTTGTGCCATATAGGCATGTGAACAACAAATCTTGTTAATCATCTAAGACAGGAGGTAGGTCTTTAGAAAAATTTAATAAATTTCTTATTTTGAGCCGAGTTGTTCCGGAAATGGAAGTCAAATTTTATGTGAACAGGTCGCTAAATTGAACTTTGCACGCAATAAGGGCATCAGTGAATCAGTAACGCAAAATGAGATCTATGATTTTCTGAAGCATCTGTCTGTCAATCTGTCAAATTGATCAATGTAGCTTAAGCTTTTTCAATGCATCGCTCAGTTCTTTTATCTATATTATAGTTTTTGTATTTTAAGCTTTTTTTCACCTATATGTACAATTTTAGTAGGAATTTCTGCTTATACGGAATTCAAATAAGCAAATTGAAAATTGTTGTTGAAGCGGGACGCGTAAGGTTCCTATAAATATCTGTAAAAGTATTGTTACATGGAAAATCGAGGGATGATTATCGACGGTTTCAAATTATCCAAAACATCAAAAGAGAACTGCATTAAGATGACAGCAAGGGGTTGCCATGTAAGTGGGGGTAAGTGCCAGCAGTGCAGTAACGGTAATCATTAATTTTCAGATCTCTTACTGCCGTTGCCTAAATACCTTGCAGCTTCTCGTATGGCTTCATCTTTAAAATAACTTTTTTGACGTGAAGTCAGCCATTTATACATTTTCTCGGTGGAGGTTACGTGTCCGACCAAAAAGCCACTACATTTATTCATTATGATGTAATATAAAAGCTTTCTCTCGCTTTCAGTTAAGCTATATTCAATCACTCTTTTATCTATCTCAGAAGTCACCAGTGCCATTATATTGGGTCGGTTACTCCATACTGCTTCAGCAAGATCATGTTCACCGGCGACCTTAAGCATGGCGTATAAATGTGTGGCATCGGCATAGTCACTTTCAAGCACTTGACTGATGATATCTTTAGAAATGACAAGAAGCGTATCATTGTAGCGATCGTCTATTGCCACACAAATAGAGGGGATTGCTATCAGCAATAAAACGATCAAAATAAATTGTCGTATTGTTATCGTCTTATCCAAAACCCGAACCAATTTCACTTTAAGATAATCCCACTGTTACATGTGTCAGCCTTTATCCCCAAGACAAAAGAATCCCATATTCAATTTATATATTTATACTGAAAACCGTGCCCACACTCATGTATTTTCAGGATTCGCATAAACATTCGATATTCAAAAAAGCCTTTAAAATCTAAACTATAATTTTATCGAAATCTTTCCTGGTGGTCAAATATAAATCTATAACCTATTGTAATATAACAGCATCAAGATTTCGAAGATTCTTTTTTTATAGGCTTTAAGTTAAAAAAGTCGTTTTTATATGATTTAGTTGGGAGAGTTTATGGAGGCGATCCGGTTTTGGTTTGATAGTATTTTAAAAAACCCGAAGAAATCGTTTTTATCGAAATGGAGGAAGTGTTCTTTTTTCAACAAAACAAAATAGGTGTCATCATCTGATAGGAACTGATAAACTTTTCCGATAGAGAAATGGTAGCCCTCATCAAATGGCATTTTTAAACAGATACATTTCTTTAAAGATATCCCGTGATGGTTAATTTTCATCGATATCTCGCGGAGACGTAGTGGAATTGAACATAATAAAGTTTAGCTCAATGCCAGGCCTTTTCATGGTCGACTAACCAATCGGGTCCAAATTTGTTTTCATAATGCCGCTTGAATCGGCCTAAAATTCTAAGAATCGTCGCACTGAACGGTATGAGTGCAGTTATGACTACCCTGTCAATTATCTCTGAATTCATATGGTGCTCTTGGTTTTATCGTTATTGCTAAAAGGCGCTTTCCTTTGACAAGCCGATCACTTCGGTTCGCAGACCGCCGCTAGCTTTACATCCCGTTTAAACAGCAAGGCGCATGCCAAGATCGTTGAGTTGCCTAACTGCTTAAATTATATCTGAATTTTTTAATTACATTTTTAGCAGAAATCTATGGCCAGTGTCATAACTGGCAGGCAGGCTAATTCGATTGATAGCTAAGCAATTAAAATAACCCCAATTATGGCAAATGAGCCAAATCGGCACTATTTATGCCGAAAGCGTCCAATGTTTAGCGCGCTCAAAATAGAGACAGGGGGAAACGATAGATACGACTTTAATTTTTTAAGCCACTTATTGGGTAACCAGCACTTGATAAGCAGTTTTGATGGACTACCTGCTGCCAAAGACAAGCTTTACACCGAAGGCGATAAAGATAATTCCGGCAAAGCCTTCTAGCCAACCCTGCATTCTATTATAATGATAACTGAATGTATTTGATGAGAAAATCAAAACAACCAAGGAATACCAAATCAGGGATATCAAAACCATTAAAGCGACAATTAACATGCCAATAAAAAAGGTTGGTTCTTTTGGTAAAACCGAAGCAAATAAACTTGTAATGAACATGGCGGTTTTGGGGTTAGAAAGATTCGTTATGAGTCCGGTCCACCAGTTTAAAAAAAGGCTTTGAATGTTTTCCAGTGAGATATCTAATTCAGTTTTAGATTTACGTGAACTGATGATTGACATAATTCCAAGGTAGATAATGTAACTCCCTCCCAACACTTTTAAAATGGTATATATCCAGGGCATTGCCAGAAAAAGATATGTAATTCCAAAAAACCCCGCAATCGACCAAATAATGGTGCCAGTGCAGGTCCCCAAAACAACACATAATCCGGCCAAGCGCGATCTCTTAACCGCTGTCTGCGCTGTAATAAAGAAATTGGGCCCGGGTGTCATAACAGCAACCCCCCAAATCGTTACGACCGAAAAGAGTATAAAGGTAAGATTCATCATTATCTGTCCTGTTATTTTAGTGGAATGATGAGAATTATCTTTGAGGGCTGATACCTGAGTTAAGCGGTGCCGGTTTGGCCGCGTTGTCAGCTGACACCTGTTGGGCTTTTTGCCGAGCGGTTTCCTTTGAGCGTGTAAATGTGGGCCCGAACAACAGTGCCGTCGCTAAGTGCCGCCGTCGTGACAACGCGATCATAGCCATCGCCCTCAAACTCATCCAGCCGGGCCCAATGTGCAGATAGTTCTTCGGAGCTGAAAATGAACCCATGGACTTCATTACCGAGTTCATCCAAAACAATGCCAGGGTAACCGACCGAAGCACCCCAGCCTTCATGGAGCAGTGTGCCCCTAACGGTCGCGGGCTCCCACGTACCAGACACCTCGGCCAACAC
>JASJAZ010000035.1 GCA_030066785.1 Desulfobacterales bacterium
ACCGTGCCGGCGATGGTTAAGATCAAAAACAAAGGCACAGGTGCATTGCGGCCCTGAATGCCGCCGGGATATTCCTCAATAATCTGTGTTTCACGCGCCTTTGAATCCCTGCGACGTATGTAGCTAAAGCTTAATCCCACGGCAAACACCAAAATGGTGGCCAACGCCGGAAACAAGTAGAGCACAAAATGCTGAATTTGAAGTAAATCAAAATAACGCACAGACTTTATCCTTTGTTATAATCTTTACTCCGTATACATTTTGGCGAATGCTTCGCCTTTCCACTTAAGATGGATATTTACGACCACTTTAACCTACCAGATTTAAAACTATCAGCGTTACCGCGATCATTGATGTCACCAGGCCCGCGCTGGCCATGATCAACAAAATCACCGCATGCAGGCGGCCCTTACGGGATAATTTAATCGGGCCTGCCGCGGCATGGCTTTCCAGCGCAAGAAACCGCGCCCGCTGCTGATTGTTAAATTGGCCTTTGTTCAAAGCCCAAAAAAAGATCACCAGGCTGATCACAAAGCCGGAGGCCATATAGGCGATGAAGTAAGGATAATACATAGTCGAAAGTTCAAATTAGTTATAGTAACGGATCACATCCAGAATCGATTCATCTATGGATGTCATTGGCCTTTCTCAAGGTTCCCAGGCCGCGTCAATGCCACGCGGATCTTGGTTGGCATCGCTCTGGTTAATAAAATAAACGGCGATGTAGTCGCCCACTTCCCAAATTTTCTGTGATTCCAAATCACGTTTAAAATACGGCATGGCGGTGCCGGTTATGCCGTTCATGAGTTGATAGTAAATAATGCCGCCTGAGATCTCGCGGCCCTTCAGCAAGGTAAAGTTTAACGGCGGCGGGTAAATCCAGGGCTGCGCCGGTCCCATACCGTCACCGATAGGACCGTGGCAGCCAATACAAAATTTTTGATAAATAACGTGGCCCCGCTGCAAGCTGGCTTTGGTGGTCGGATAGGGGTTGGGAAGGTTGCGCCAGCCTTCGGGGACAATCTCGGCTAGCCATTTGGCATTGGCATCCGGACCGGCCTCATAGGCCTTGATAGATTCGTTTTTCCAATAGCGCTGGCGTTCCATACGAATGTCCGCATTTTTGAATCCCAAGCTTTGAATATACTGAGTCAAGGTATCAATCCGCGCCATTCCCAACCATTCGAATGGTGGCATGATCGAGCTGGGACGCGTATAGCGTGGGTTTATAAAATGGGCGATATGCCAATCATCGGGGTGTTCGCCGCCTTCCTGGGAAAGATCGACACCCGTGCGCTGGGAGCCAAGCGCTATCGGCTCATCGGCAATGTAATCGCCCGCTTGAGCAATACGGTCCGCGCCGTGCCCCCAATCAAAAGCCCTGATGGATTGGCTGTGGCAATAAACGCAACCGTTTTCAAGATATATTTTGCGCCCGGCGGCTTCCACAACCGTGCGTTGCCGAAAAATATCGGACGGTGTGCGATCGATGGTGGAATAGGGCCAATAGACTACTGTCAGCGTAATTGCCGCCAGTAAAGATAATATGCCAACGAGAATAACAGCTGGGGTCATCCTCATGTTGATGCTCCTCGATTGAAATATAGCGTTCGGATGATGTTATACAGGCCGAGGTAGGCACCGATCATGATAAAGGCCCCCAGTGAAGCGCGAAGAACATAATAGGGTTGAATCTCCGGCAGCGTCCGGTAAAGTGTTTCGCCATTGTACCAGGCATTGCCCTGAATTAAACCCACGATGGTGAGCACAATCGCAAATCCGGTAATGCCGATCAACACCAGCCAGTACTGTAAATCGGCCAGGAACTTGCTATAAAGCGGTTTATTGGTAATTCTTGGCAGAATAAAATAAAGTGCTCCCAAGGCAGTGACGCCGGCGAAACCGAAAACCCCGATATGGGCGTGTCCCACCACCCAGTTGTTAAAATGCGTAATGCGTTGCACCACCGGCAAGGCCATCATGGATCCCTGAATATTGACAAAGAAATAAAAAATAGTTCCGGTGAATATGAATTTGGCCGGAATGCTGGCATGGATTGCACCGAGCTTGCCTTTGACGGTTAACCAAAGATTGATAAGCACCACCATGACCGGTATCACCATGGCGATACTATCGACAATCGAGATCGTTTTTAGCCAGGTAGGCACCGGCACCTGCAGCAGATGATGCGTGCCGATGTGCGTGTAGACTACGATCAGCGACCAGAAGCCAATCAATGACAGAGTATGGCTGTAAAGCGGGCTGCGGGTTTCAATGGGTAGTACATAGTAGGCTGCCGCCAAGGCTAATGGTGTGAGCAGTAGGCCAAAAATGTTGTGTCCGTAAAACCAGAGCAGGATGGCATCGGGAATGCCTACCAAGGCACCGGTATCCGGCTTCCAGATGACATTTCCGATGCAATAAGTGCACGCCGTTAAAATGACCGCTGCCATACCGTACCAAATCGAAACGTACAAAATAGGCTCCACGCGGTTGCGTACAGTTAGCAATAAGTTGATAACTACTAGCGTAAAAGATATCACCACCATGATATCTACCGGCCAGGGCAGCTCTGCATATTCGCGGCCCTGGGTGTAACCAAATGAAATTCCGATCATACCGGACAACACAGTGATATTCCAGAAAATTGCATTAAATACACCGAGTTTATGACTGTAAAGCTCTGTTCGCAGCAACCGTGGGATAAAATAGAATGCTGCCGCCAACAAACCGGGGGTAACAAACCCGAACAGCACTGCATTCACATGCATGGGTCGTGCCCGGCCAAAGTGAATGAATTCGATATTGGCCATAAAGTCAGGCGCAATCAGATAGCCGGCCGCGATCATTCCGAATGAGGTGGCAAGGGCAAACCAGGCCGCTGAGGTCAGCGTAAAGGCTTTGGCGGTTGGGTTATTATTTTGCAAGGATTCTTCCATGCGGTCCAAATTATTTTCTCCTAGTATTGCTCTATTTCAGATTGGCGGATATCAAATTTAGTGATCACCCGCCGGCCTACAAGACCCGCCTCTAGCTGTGGCAAGCTAACCAACAGTCCATATTGGCATTCATGCGTCGGTGGCACGTGATGCAATCTTCCATATACCAATGTTTGTGTGGTAATCGATGCAGGTTCTGCACCTGTCCGTGGCACTCCTGGCAGGACAGATTGCGGTTAATGTGCCGCTGGTGATTGAATAACACATGCTCGGCCACATAATTGACCTTTTTCCAAGGTGTCGGTGTATTCGTGTCGAAGTATTGATGCTCCTTTTGAATCCATGGGTGTTTGGCAATAATGTAATTATGGCAGTGCAGGCATTTTTCCACCGGTGGCAGCCCCGGCCAGTTGGAGTAGGCCACATACGGATGACAGTACTGGCACTGGATCTGCTTAACGCCGCTGTGAACATTGTGGCTGAACGGAATCGGCTGCTCGGGACCGAACGCTCGCGAGGGACCACTATAGTAAAAAAAGAGAAACAGCAGGATAAAAAGCGCGGTGATGCCCACCACTAACAAAAGGCCGAGATTTTTAAGCGTGTTCGTATTTGCAGACTCCATATCGGCCATTAAGCGATATTCCTTTCAGCGACACCATCGGGCAAAAGTACGGGAAGTTTTTTGAAATATGATTGTACCGCAAATACCATCAGGCTCAAAAATCCCAGCGTTACTAAAATGTCTATAATATTAAACGGTAATCCTGATACGCCATGCTGGTAGACAGGTCCAAGCAATAAAAGATGTTCCAACCAGATTCCGAATAGAACCAGGGTACTCAAGCCGATCATGAATTTTGGTCGGCTCTTTATTTTCCGGTTCAACAGCACAAAAAAGGGAATAATAAAACTGATGATAAATATGGTCCAGGCCAAAGTGCGCCACGGCTGAACCGATACACGCTCAATCAGATAATGCGTTTCTTCTGGAATATTGCCATACCAAATAACCACCAGATGCACATAGAAAAAATCCGCCCATAAAAGACAAAACGCGAAAAACAGTTTGCCTACATCTTGAAAATGAGATGGCACCAATCGCGTCGATTCCCCGCGGGATAGAAAATAAATAGCCGCCAATATGATCAAGGCACCCAAGCTGATAAAAAACGCTTTGACAAAAACATAGGCCCCAAACAGGGTTGAAATCCAATGCGGATCCATACTCATAATGAGATCGAATCCGATTAATGAAAGAATCACGGCATAGGCAAAAATATAGAGGCCGCTGAAAATGCGCATGCGCTTGGTATAAAGCGCCTCGTTTTGCAGAGCTTTGGCCCAACGGTTGCAAAGGTAGGCTTGAAGCGCGTTTTTGGGAACCAACCCCTTCATTTGTAAGCCCAAGGCGTAAAACAAATACACATAGCCGAGGCCATAAAGAATCAACAGGCCGAGGCAATCGCGGGTAAACAGAAAGGGGATGTTGAGCCAGATTTCTTTGCCGTGCAAATCCTCATGCAACCAGGGAAACACATAGTTACGGCCTAAAAACAGCAGCAAAAAGAGAATAAACGAAATCGGAAAAAATGCTGAAAAGGCTTCGGCCAGGCGTGCCATGGGATCACCCCAGCGCGCATTGGTAAGTGTCATAACGGCCGAAAAAAGCAGCCCGCCCTGGGCAATGGCGGACCAGAACAAAAAATTCATCAGATAGGCCTGCCAGGCTTTTTCAGGATGCGCCCCCAGCAACCCAGCTATAAATGCCAGGAGTCCTGCGACGGCCAGGGCCACCAGTAGCCAGAAAACCGGCTTTTTCTCTAATAGAAAATCATCGTGGTTTGGTCGCATTAAAATGGGTTCCCATCGATGTTCACGTTATCGGGCCTCATGCAGCACATGTTGTTCAACACCATTTTCTTTAAATATTCTTACCAAATCATCGGTTTGCGACATTTGACATGACGCCAGCACACCGAAGTATTCCCCGGAGCAACGGGGATCATAATATTCGGGTAGCGGCAATTGCGGTAAGCGAATCTGGGTCAACAGGCCGATTACATTACCAAATACTGCAAACAAAACTGTAAATTCAAATCCTACGATCATGAACGGCACCAAGGCCACAACCGGTTTGCCGCTGACGATCAGACTCCATTTGGTAGCGGTAAAAATCGCCAGGGCAAATCCCGTAAAAAATCCGATAATACCCCCTGCCAAGGTAAAAAGACCGACTTTGCTTTTCTTGAGCTGCAGTGCATCCCGAATGCTATGGCTGGGGATCGGGCTGTGAACACGCTCCAGTTTAAAGGACGACTTTCTCAAGGCCGCAATGGCTGTCGCCGCTCGATGGTCATCTTTGAAAAGCCCCATGATATAGCGTTCAGGGCGCATCGGTTGCCTCCTTGACCAGCGTTTCCTTGATTTCGGTCATGGACATGGACGGCAGGTGTTTGACAAACAGCAGATACAAAAAGAAGAACAGGCAAAAACTGCCGAACATGATGCCATATTCAATGAGCGAGGGTGCATACAAACCCCAGGCGTGGGGTAGAAAGTCATGGGCCACGCTGCCGATAATGATCACAAAGCGTTCGTACCACATGCCTACATTAACAATCAGTGAAATGCCGAAAAGCCAGCCCAGATGCGTTCGGATTTTCTTAAATATGAATAGCAGGGGAATGATCGTATTACAGATAACCATGATAAAAAACGCCAAGCTGTAGTCGCCCACAGCCCGCCACAGAAATGTTTCCATCTCCACAATATTGTGGCTATACCAGGCAATAAAAAATTCAGTGGCATAGGCGAAACCCACAATCAGACCCGTAAAAACAATGGTCTTGGCCACATTTTCAAGCACGTTGATGGTGATATAATTTTGGTAGCGAAAAATGGCCCGGATGGGAATCATCAGCGTCAAGACCATGGCCAGACCTGAATGGATGGCACCGGCCACAAAATACGGCGCAAAGATCGTGGTATGCCATCCGGGAACAACCCCTAAGGCAAAATCCCAGGAGACCACTGAATGAACTGATATGACCAAGGGGGTGGCCAAGGCTGCAAAAAATAAATAGCCACGGCTGTAATGGCGCCACTGTTCGTGACTACCGGTCCAGCCTAACGATAAAACCGTAAATATCCTTTTACGCAGACCGGTAGCGCGATCACGGATGGTGGCCAGATCAGGCAGCATCCCCGTGTACCAGAAAAGGGAGCTGACCGTCAGGTAAGTGCTGATGGCCACCACATCAAACATCAGCGGAGATTGAAAATTTGGCCAAAGGGTTCGCTGGTTGGGATACGGCAGCATGTAGATGACCTGCCAGACACGGCCCAAATGAATGAAGGGAAATAATCCCGCGATACAGACTGCAAAAACCGTCATGGTTTCAGCCGCGCGGGCAATGGGATTGCGCCAGCCGGCACGAAACAGATGTAATATGGCTGATATCAAGGTTCCTGAATGGGCAATTCCCACCCAGAAGACAAAATTAATCAGATACGTACCCCAGGCAACCGGGACATTTTGTCCACCGGCGCCGATGCCGACAAATATCTGGTAGGCCCAGCAGGCGGCTCCTGTTAATACGCCCAGAAATAACAGCACCACTACCAGCCAGTATAACTTGGAAGGCGGCTTTAGGGTGTCCAGAACTGTCTGGTCGACATCGTTAAAGGTCGCTTGAAAACTTGATTCAGCCATCGGTTGCTCGCCTCTTTGAGCAGATTAGATCACATGCCGTACTTTTTTAAGGTAAATTACCGCCGGCTTGGTGTTGATGTAGCCCATCACCTGGTAAGCCCGTGGATCTGCCACCATTTGCCGAACCCGGCTGGCAGTATCCATCAGATTGCCAAAAATCAAAGCATCTGTCGGGCAAGTTTGCACGCATGCCGGAATCACTTCTCCGTCGCGTATCAATCGCCTTTCATTTTTAGCCACGTTGCGGGCGGTTTTAATGCGCTGGATGCAAAATGAGCATTTTTCCATAACCCCCTTGCTGCGCACTGTCACATCCGGATTGAGCTGAAGGTTAATTGGCGAGGGCCACTTCCATTCAAACCAGTTAAACCGCCGGACCTTGTAGGGACAGTTCTGGGAACAAAACCGCGTGCCGATACAACGGTTATAGATCTGATTATTAAGCCCCTCCTTGGAATGGTGCGGTGCATACACCGGACAAACCGACTCGCAGGGCGCATTGTCGCATTGCTGACACATCATGGGCAAAAAAACGACTTTCTCCATATCGTCCGGATCAAGATAGCGCTCCACCTGCAGCCAGGCCATTTCACGTCCTTCAATGACCCGTTCTTCGCCCACAATGCCGATATTATTTTCTGCATAGCAAGCGGCGGCGCAGGCGCCGCAGCCGACACAACGATCTAAATCGACGGTCATGGCCCAGCGGTAATCATCGTATTCAATGGGCGGATAAAAATCGCGTGAGGGATCATAACCTTCAGGCAGGGGCAGCGTCAGCGGAAAGTCCCACATGCCCAATCCGCTTGGTTTTGCAGGTTTAGGTTGGGCAAGCGCTTCGGTAGTAATGTGCAAAGCGATCTTACGCCCGTGTTGAATGCGGCTGCCGTAAGTGGTGGCCAACTCTTGGTGTTGGCCGGTATTTTGGATCTTAACCGAATCAATCCACAGGCGCCGTCCGCCACTAACCGGCACAGTAGCCGAAGAGAGCAGATCCAGCGGATTGCTGCCGAAGTTGCGGGCATAACGACCGTAGCCACTGTGGCCTTGCCCAATTCCCATGACGATCACGCCCGCCTTGACATTGTCAGATTCATAAACTGGTGCATTAAGACGGCCCCATTGGGACTCGATCCGCACCACATCACCCTGTTCGATATTAAGGGCTTCACATGTCTGGGGATGCACCAAAACGGGTGATTGCCAGGCGACTTTGCTTAATGGATCGGGCACCTCATTGAGCCATGGTTTATTGGCACCACGACCGTCAAAAAACCGAATCGAAGGTGCCGCGATAAACACCATATCCTGGGAAACGGATTTTGAGATCGATTGCATTGATTGCGCAAAGCGATTGAGCAATTCCAATTTCGGGGCGGTGATAGTTTTTAAGGTGTCAGGGGCGGGCGGTTTAAAAATACCGCCGTGCTGAATCGCTTGGACCCACTCCGCTTCGCCCTTCAATCCATTGCCGTTATGGAGTTGATCAAACACAGCGACTTTGTAATTTAAGGAGGTCTTTTGGGAATAAAGCGCCGTCCGTAAAAATAGTCCACCGAGATCCGGCGCACCGGTTAATTTGCCCATTGCCGGTTGAAGCGTTGAAATCAAATGGTGCTTGCCGGCATACTCATCCCAGGTCTCCAAAGGCAATTTCACCGGAACCACCAGATCAGCGCGTTCTGCCGTTTCATCCATAAAATTGGCGAACGCTATGGTAAATTGCTCCGGCTGGCTAATGGCTTCTCGCAAGCCGCTGGCTGACGGCAATGCATACACCGGATTGACATTGTTAAAAAACACAACATCTGCCGGATCTTTTTGAAGCTTGGTAAAAAAATCTAAAACCTGGGCATGCTCGGCAGCAATCTCAACCCGGTGGCGGCTACCTAAATCAATCGTCGGCAAGTCCGGATCCAAGACCAGATTCAGCAAATTAACCGCCAGGTCGGTGTGAAATCCATTCTCGCCTCCGCCGCCGGTTCCGGTGCCTAACACCAGTGGTCGCTTGGCCTGAATCAGATGAGACGCCAGCTGGTCAAAGCGCTCCGATGAGGCGCCAGCTAATTTAACCACCGTTTCGCGCGTGTAAAATGATGAGAATTGCTCGATCTTTTTGCGAATATTTTCATTTAGATTTTTATCACGTCCTGTGCGGAGAACCTCTCGAATCAGCCCCAAGACAATAATGGCCTCACCGCCTGGGGTGCAGGGCAGCCACAGGTCTGAGTTGGCGCCGGTTAGTGACTGATAAGGGCTGACACAAAAGAAAAAACCCTTTTGGCCGTCGCTATAAGCATGCATCTGTTTGAACTGACGCGCATACTCGACCGGCGACAACCACGTTTCCAGAAAATCGGCACCGAAAGAAACCAAAAGATCGGCCTTATCGATCCGATAAGACACAAGGCCGTTTATTCCAAAAATTTCTTTATTGGCCCGTTTTAATGATTCGTAGGCAAACGGTTCAAAAATAAGGACTTCCGGGGAACGCCACTGTCGCATTGCGTCGTTGAAAATGCTCAAAAGTGTGTCGCCCACAACTTCAGTCAGCATGCGGATGCGGTTGGAGCCTTTGGCAGCGGCGGCGTCCGTTCGATTTTTGATGAGAATTTCGGCCTGGGGAAAGGTGATGGCGCGCCATTGGCCGTTTTCTTTTAGCATCGGCGTTTTAATGCGATCCGGGTGATAAACTCCTTGCAGTGCGGCTTGACCGCGCATGCACAGTTTTCCACGGTTAATCGGATGCAGAGGATTTCCCTCAATTTTAACAACCCGGCCTTCACGGTTTTTCGCTAAAATCCCGCAACCAGCCGGGCACTCTCGACAGGTGGAAGCATACAGGGTGCCATTGCCCTGCACCATATCGTCTGGTGCCTTTACAAGCGAGTACAAATGCTTCTCGGGCTTGGAGCAACCGGCGGCAAACGAAAGACTTCCCATTCCGGCCACTTTTAAAAATGTACGCCGATTCATTGTGGCTAACTAACTCCCCGCATAAGGGTGGGAAATGTTATGATTAAAAATCATGATCCACGTTTCGGGGCAACGGTTTTGAAAGGACAACAAATTTGGCTACTGACCATATAGAAACTGAAAGTTTCTGTCAAGGAGGTGGTTTATCAGGACGCTGAATTTTTACCATTCAGTGATCGCCCATTTACCAGGGCCTGAGCGTCACCACCAGACTAACGGTTGACAGCAGATCAGAAATGGTTACGCATGTAGAAATAAATCTTGTGGCGGCAATTGCATTCGGGTGAAAAGCTATGGGCTTTGATCAGCCTAATTAGATCTATGGTAGTGTAAATAAAGGCGAGGGTTAAACGAGCCTCCTCCCCATTATTTGCAATGCAGTACCGCTACAATTTCAATCTGAATATTGTTGTTGAAGCCTATATAAAGGGAACACACGGAAAATGAATGACAAAGAAAAAATACGCCAAATACTGATGGATGCCATCGGTGAAGAGGGCTGCGGGGTAGCTTGTGAAGAAGCGACCATTTTTAAGGATGACCAAGGATGGAAAATGATGCTGGAAGGCTTTATGGAGCCTTGGCCATTAGGCCACACCCTTGACGAGGCGGTTAACAGCATTCGTGAGTATGCTGCGATGGGTTTTGGTTTGAGTTGAGAATCGTGGCGAACGATTTCATCCTGTGGTGTCATGCAGTTTGGAATTAACCGCCAGCTTTTCTAACGCCAGCCTGATAACGTCCTCAAATTTATCGGTTCGTTTCTGATAGTCAGCAAAGAATTCGTTTACTTCAGCCACGTGCGACAGACCGCAGATGGGGACGATCGCCTCGATTACCCGTTCATACAACAATGGATGAAATTGTTCCAAGTCCTCGACCTGCTTTACATACCACTGCCACAAAAACGGGATAGCATGGGGGTTGCTGGCCAAAGATACGATCGAGATGAACTTGTTACGATCCGGAACTTTGGTCAAGGTATAATCCTGGGTTGCTGCAATTAACGGTGGTTGCTGCACACAGCCCATGGCTATCAGGATGTTCATGCGCTCGTGTTCGCTGTCAGTGATCTCAAACCGCTGCTGCAGCCACTCCAGAGCGGTGTGATCACCAACCAGGGCGCCAACCTGCATAACACACTTTAATAAATCCGGGTGCACCGATTTTGCATGGCGCAGCCGATCAAATTGTTCCACGGCAAAGGCAATGATATCGCGCATTTCATAAAGCGCGCCTTGCCAAATCAAACGCTCCCGTAAAATGGCGGTGGTATGCGCTTCACCGGCTGTGGGTTGTTGACCGATTTGGGATAGCGCATTTTCAATCAGCAGCTGGCCGCGTTGACGAATCTTGTGTTGCTGTGACGCCTCTACGACCAAATAAGCATAAAACAAATTGTCGGCCATACTGATTAGTGGCAAATATGCTTCTTCGGTTTCATAAAATGTCAGAAAATCCAGATAGTCCATTAACGAAATGTCGCCACACCGCATGAGCGCGAAAAGATCATTTTGCAGCCCCCAACGATCCACGGCGCTAAGGTTTTTGCAGGCCGCCTGCGAACCCAGGTTGGATAAATCTTCTTTGTTTAAATAATTGGTGCGATAAAAACCGGTATGTCCAGCATTAATTTTATAACTAACCACATCTTCATCAATATCGATCTGCTGTGTGCGCGAATCCATTAAAATATTGAGCGTCTGGGTCTCACCAGTTGCCCGCCAGAGGCGAAGCGTGACCGGCAACAGCCACAGCTGATCGTAATTGTGGCCCAAAAACGTAAACCGTTTCTGTGTTAACACCAATTGATGGTTATCGCGGCGCACTTCTATAACGGGGTAACCCGGTTGTTCAATCCAGTTTTGCATAATAGCATTAACCGGTTTATCAGAAGCTTCCTCCAATGCTTCCCATAAATGATGGCTGGTAGCGCAATCATATTGGTGGGCGCGCAAATAAAGGCGCAAGCCCTTTTGGAAGGCCTCGGCCCCGATATATCCTTCGATCTGGCGCAGGACACTGCCGCCCTTGCTATAAATGATAGGCGCCGTGCTGGAATTGATGACCACATGTTCGCCGCCGGGAATCTCAATCGGAATAGTTTCCGTTAAACCGTCGCGGTTCAGGGCACTATCGGTTTGACTGGTAATAAACTGATCCCATATACCCCAATCTGGATGGTAGTGATGAACGGCGCCAAAACCAAAATAGGTGGCAAAGCTTTCATTTAGCCATAGGTATTTCCAGTCCGAGGGCGTGACGAGATTGCCAAACCACTGATGGGCAATTTCATGGGCGATGACCTCGCAAATGCGTTCCTCGCCGGCTTTGGACGTAATCTCGGGAAAAAACAGCAGCAAATTTTCACGAAAGGTAACGGCACCCCAATTTTCCATGGCACCGAAAGCAAAATCTGGAATGGCGATTAGATCGAGTTTATCTAAAGGATAATCAATACCGTAATAATCTTGGCAATAATCAAGCGCCTTGCGCCCGAAATCGAGCCCGTAATCCGCATAGGCACTTTTGCCCGGCAACGTTGCCACGCGCACGGTTACCGCTTGGGCATCCTCAATGAATTCGAATTCTCCCACGCCGAAAAACAAAAGATAGGTCGACATCTTAGGGGTGATGCCGAAGCGCACCTGTTTGCTGCCGTCATCCAAGATCGTTTCGTGCTGTGGTTGACAATTAGAGATAGCCATTAATTCCGAATTGATTGTCAATTCAATTTCAAAAGTCGCTTTTTGCTGGGGATGGTCCATACAGGGAAATGCACGGCGGGCATCGCTTTCTTGAAATTGAGTGACGGCAATATAACGCGACTGGCCGTTTACCTCGTAGCGACTGCGATAAAATCCGGCCATTTTGTCATTGATGATACCATCGTATTCGATCTGAACCTGAATGGCGCCTGACATTGGAGAAGGCAAATCAATAATCAATGTTTCCTTTTGCTCATTGAGCCTAAAAGTGCAGGGCACGAAATCCTGACCCGCCTTTACCAGGCACCGCTGAATGGATAGTTCCAGGGCATTCAAGGTAATCTGCTGGACCGCATCGCTTGATTGCAAATCGATACGGGTGCTTCCGGAAAATTGAAAAGCGGTTAGGTCCGGTTTAATCTTGATGACATAATGAATGGGGTTGATCGCTGTCATGCTGGCTCCTTATTCACTTAGATATGTTCACATACGGTATAACGTCATGATCAAAAATGACTACTTGAGTGGCGGACTAGATAACAACGTGCAATTCTTAACAAAAAAATGATATTGTTTCCAGCCAATTTAACACCCGAAAATCAAGCCCCGCAGAATATCTTCAGATCTCGATCGCACGATTATTTTATGGTTGAAAGATAAATAGATTTTTTCAAATAGTATTTTTTGAGTGAGAGTCTTGTCATTAGCAAAAATCAGGTTATGATTATAGCCTGATTCGCAGATGCCATAATGATAAAAGATAAGATTGCTTCTTTCGCGAATTTTCATCGAAAATCATCTTGTAATAACCAATTTCAAATCATAGAATCATGCGGATTTAGCGGAGGCTATTGATTCATGGCCAGATCAAATGTTGAGAAGTTGCGCCAGTTTTATGATCAGTTTACCAGTGATGACCATGTGCTGATTCTGATAAACGCTGATCCAGACGCTATTTCCAGTTCAATGGCCGTCAAACGGCTACTCTGGCGCCGCGTTGCCAGCTCAACCATCGCACATATCAATGTCATAAAGCGCACTGACAACCTGGCCATGATTCGATTGTTGAATGTTAACATGGTCAATATTCGAGAGATTGAAAAAGCTAGCTTTAATCGTTTTGTTTTGGTTGATTCGCAGCCGGATCATAACAAGCTTTTTCAACAATTCGACTTTAACGTCATTATTGATCATCATCCTGAAACTTATAAAAATAGAGCCTTCGCAGACATTCGCCCCAGGTTCGGCGCCACGGCCACTATTATGACCGAATACTTACGGGCCGCTAAAATCAAACCATCCATGAAGCTGGCCACCAGCTTATTTTACGGCATTAAAAACGACACCAGCAATTTCGAGCGCCAGGCGCTGATCGAAGATGTACGTGCGTTTCAGTTTCTTTATCGGCACGCCAATATCCACCTTGTGCGTAAAATTGAGCAGGAGGAACTTCGATTTGATTTTTTTAAATTTTTTAAAATCGCCTTTGATAGTTTTCGCCGTCGCAAAGGTCGCGTCTTCGTGCACCTCGGAACGGTAACCAGTCCGGATATCTGTGTGCTGATAGCCGATTTTTTCCTACGTGTTAATTCAGTCAATTGGAGCATCATCTCAGGTGTTTACAATAAAAAATTGATCATTATTTTTCGAAACGATGGACTGCGCAAAAACGCTGGAACCGTGGCCCGGGAGAGCTTTGGGGCTTTTGGTTCGGCTGGCGGGCATAAGACCATGGCACGGGCGGAGATGCTGCTCAGTGATTTAACCGAGATCACCGATCCCAAAAACAATGATGGGATGCTAAAATGGATTATGAATCAAGTCGGTAAAAAGGCAGGAAAAAAATAATGACAAAAGGAGGTGCTGACACGCACGTTACTATCTTGGGTTCCGGAACGTGTGTCCCATCATTAAAAAGAAGTGCCTGCTCCGTTTTAATCGAAACCGGAATGGCCGTCATTTTGATCGATGCCGGCCCCGGTACCATCCGACGATTGCTTCATGCTAATAAAACCATTTTTGATATTACCCACATCCTATTCAGTCATTTTCACCCGGACCACACGGCCGAATTGGTGCCATTACTTTTTGCCACCAAATACCCAAACTCTGATCGTCGCCAAACACCCTTAACCATTATCGCTGGCAACGGATTGAACACTTTTTTAAAAAATCTCATGTCTGCTTATAACAATTGGCTAGATCTACCCAGGGGTATTCTGAATACCATTGAAATGGATACAACTCGATTCGACTCGCGAACCTTTTCTGATTTTCATCTTGAGACAACTCCCGTAAAACATAATCCTGAAAGTATCGCTTATAGGATTAATAGCCATCAACATAAATCTATTGTATATTCAGGGGATACCGATTTTTGCGAAAGCTTGGTTCAATTAGCCCAGGAAACTGATGTTTTCATCTGCGAATCCTCGCACCCGGACCATCTCAAGGTTCCGGGGCACCTATCGCCGTCGGTTGCCGGTGAAATCGCTGTGCGGGCTAGCGCCGGCCGATTAATCTTAACTCATTTTTACCCTGAATGTGACCAAGCTGACATTCTCAAAGAATGCCGTCAAGCCTATTCAGGACCTTTAGCTTTAGCTGAAGACTTAATGCGTATTAACTTGAAATAAATACAATTATTGAAAATATATTATCCTTTTACGAATGCGATATTATCCTGTTAATCTCAACATCAGTAACCGCAACTGTATAGTGGTCGGCGGTGGCGGTGTGGGCACCCGCAAGGTCATATCTCTTTTGGAATGCGGCGCGCATGTCACCGTGGTCAGCCCGGAAACGAGTGCTCATCTGGCAAAACTGGCAGCCAGTAAAACCATTATTTGGCGTCAACGTTCATATCAAGCGTCTGATTTAGACGGTATGTTCTTGGTTATTGGGGCGACCGATGATGAAGAACTAAACCATCGCATTTATAAAGATGCTGAACAATCTAATATATTATGTAATATCGCCGATAGACCGAAATCGTGTAATTTTATCCTGCCTGCCGTGGTTCGCCAAGGCGATCTGATTTTAACCATTTCAACATCAGGCCAAAGTCCGGCTTTTGCAAAACAATTGCGACGTGATTTTCAAAAAACAATCGGCCCGGAATACGCTGCATTACTAATGCTAATGGGTGCCATTCGCAAGCAGTTACTTAGTCAAGAACATGCACCTGAGGCTCATAAACCGTTATTTGAAAAGCTGCTGCAAGGCGGGCTACTAGAAATGGTACGTCATCATCAAATTGATGAAATCGATGAACTTCTGTTAGACGTACTTGGCGAGGGATATGAGTATAAAGACCTTTTGAACATGGAAAACTAAACCGCAGCATGGTGTCATACATGGATCTGATTATTGTCATTACCATTGCTTTTTATCTCTTGAGCACCATTGGTTATTTAGCCTTTCTTTTTAAACAGCAAGACTACTTCAACAAGACAGGGTTATATCTTCTAATTGTCGGTTTCGTGGCACATACCATCGTCATCATTGGGGGCTTTATCAAGCAAAGCCATATCCCCGTAAGCAATTTACATGAAACTTTATCCATTGCCTGCTGGTCCCTGGCCGGGGTTTTTCTAGCGGTACAGTACAAATTTAATTTAAAAATTCTGGGTGTCTTTGCAGCGCCGCTGATAACAATGATCATGCTGGTGGCCTTTCAGCTACCCCGAGATCCGGTTCAGACTCAAAACGTTTTCAGCAACTTCTGGCTGGTGTTCCATATTGCCGCTATTTTTACTGGGGAAGCGGCGTTGGCACTAGCGTGCGGGGTAGGCATCTTATATTTACTGCAAGAACGGGCGATAAAGACCAAAAAACGGGGCTTTTTTTTCAAGCGGCTGCCGTCATTGGACTTGATCGATTCAACCGGATACGCCTGTCTGGTTGTCGGATTTACTTTACTGACCATTGGATTGATCACCGGATTTGTATATGCCAAAACCTTATGGGGGCGCTTCTGGGCCTGGGACCCCAAGGAAGTCTGGTCGGGAATTACGTGGCTATTATATGCCGCTTTGCTTCACGCCCGCATCACCACCGGGTGGCGGGGACGTCGCGCCGCTTTCATGGCGATCATTGGGTTCGGGTTACTCGTCTTTACTTTTTTGGGTGTTAACTTTTTACTCGAGGGTCACCACGGTATTTTTACTCAAGGATAAAGATCGACCATCTCTGATGAAAGAAATCGTCCTCATAGGTCTTAATCACAAAACCGCCCCGGTGGAAGTCCGGGAGTGCTTGACTTTCTCAGGCGACGACACTGCCTCAGCCCTGGATACTCTCAAACAAACCACCGACATCAACGAAGTGATGCTATTTTCCACCTGTAATCGGATTGAATTGCTGATGACCACGGAAGAGCGCCATCACGCGGTCCAAATCGCCAAGCAATTTTTAGCTGACTATAAAAACGTACCGCAGCAGGATTTTGAAACATCTTTATATGTACACGCCGGCGATGATGCGGTCAGGCATATTTTCCGGGTGGCGTGCAGCCTCGATTCAATGATGGTGGGCGAGCCGCAGATACTAGGCCAGATTAAGTCCGCCTATCGCTTGGCCGCTGGCAAAAAATCCACCGGCGTCATTCTCAACCGTTTGTTGCACAAAGCGTTTTTCGTCGCCAAACGCGTTCGCTCCGAAACCGGGATTGGCGATCACGCGGTATCGATCAGCTATGCCGCCATTGAGTTGGGACGCAAAATTTTCGGTTCCATGGAACAAAAACAGGTGTTGTTATTGGGTGCGGGTGAAATGGCGGAATTGGCAGTGGAGCATCTAATGCAGCAGCATGTCAGCGATATTTTTGTCGCCAATCGAACCTTTGAACGCGGTGTTGAATTGGCCCAGCGGTTTAAAGGCCATGCGATTCGTTTTGAGGAGATTGCTGATTTTTTGCAGCGTGTGGATATCATTATTAGTTCCACCGGTTCGCCTGAAATCATTATAACGGCCGATGATGTCAAAGCAGTGCGCCGCCGTCGACGCAATCGCCCCCTCTTTTTTATTGACATCGCCGTACCACGCGATATTGATCCTAAAATCAATCACATGGATAATGCCTATGTTTACGATATAGATGATCTTGAAGGTATCATCGAAGATAACATTGAAGATCGCAACCGCGAAGCCGTCAAGGGAGAGCGCATTGTAGATGAAGCGGTTATCCACTTTCAAAAATGGTATGAGAGTCTTGATATCGTCCCCACCATTGTTGCCTTGCGGGAAAAATTCGACACTATTGCCAATACCGAATTACGGCGCACGCTGAACTCCATGGAAAACCTGTCCAAGGAAAACCGGGCTGCCTTAATTCGAATGAAAGATGCCTTGGTCAATAAAATTTTGCATGATCCCACCCAGTCTTTAAAATCCAATGGGTACCATCGGGATAAATCGTATTTTCTTGACACGACTCGTAAACTGTTTAGACTGGACGATTAATTTATTATCAGCTACCAATCTGCAAGTAGTAACGGATTTGCCGTTATAATCTGGTAAAGCGGCACCAACTTGGTTATTGATTAAATTTTAATGAAGATCGGGGGTACGCGCGTGGGCAAAATAGCATTCCTTTTTCCGGGTCAAGGGTCTCAAACCGTTGGAATGGGCCAGGATTTTTTTAGTGAATTTGAGTTTGTCCGTGAAATCTTTGATATGGCCGAGGAGACTACCCGGCTGCACCTTTCCAAGCTCTGCTTTAAGGGCCCTATGGAAGATTTAACTGCTACACTTAATCTTCAGCCAGCGATTACGGCCATCAACCTGTCTTGCCTCAAAGCTTTGGAAAGGGAAAATGTAACGCCTGCCGTTTGCGCCGGCCATAGCCTGGGTGAATACAGTGCATTATGTGCCGCCGGGGTAATTTCTTCAGAGGACACCATAAAATTAGTTTATCGAAGAGGGCAGCTGATGCATCGCGAGGCAACGCAACATATCGGCGCCATGAGTGCCATCATTGGTTTATCAATCGATCAGCTGGAAGTACTGATTGAAGAGACCCCCGTCGACGACCCGGTTTCCGTGGCCAATCACAACAGTGAAATGCAAATCGTGATCACCGGTGCGCCAGAGCCGGTTAACGCGGTATCATCGCGTGCAGCTGCTCAGGGAGCTAAAGCGATTCCCTTGAAGGTCAGCGGTGCTTGGCATAGCGAACTCATCAAGGGGGCTGAAGATGATTTTCAAACATTTATTGAAACCATCGACTTTCAGCCGCCTCGCACCACCGTTATTCAAAACGTCCATGCAGATTACACATCAGATCCTGAAGAAATCAAAGCTAACATGGTGGCACAATTATGCCGTCCGGTTAAATGGTATGACACCATGCAATGGTTTCTAAAAAACGAGATCGAAATATTTGTTGAAATCGGCCCCGGAAAGGTACTGGCGGGCCTGATGCGCAAAACCATGCCCAAAGATTATCCTGGTAAGGTTTTTAATGTGTTTGATTTAAAAACCTATGAAAAATTTCTCAATGCGTTAGCCTAATGGCCAACTTGGCGATATTAAACTGAATTCAACATCAGGCCCACGCTAAACAAACGCATAAAAATTGCCGATGTATTATATAGGATCCGACTCAATCGTTATCCGTTTATTAAAAAATGACGCAAAAAATAAATTTTTCTTTACACACCCTTTTCTTTATAGTACTTGGTCTATTTTATTTTTCGTGATACAAAATAAGTTGACTTGGATTGATTATGAAAAAGAAAGATTTAGACTATTTCAAAAAGCTATTGTCTGAAAGGTTGGAAGAGCTTCTGGCCCAAGCGGATAATACCGTTTCCGGTATGACCGCACCCAAAGAAAATTTTCCTGATCCCACCGACCGCGCTTCGCTGGAAGCGGACCGGAACTTTATGTTGCGCATCAGAGACCGCGAGGCCAAACTCATTAAAAAAATCAAAAAGACCTTGGATCGAATCGATAGCGGCACTTTTGGCATTTGTGAAAAGTGCGGTGAAGACATTTCTCTTAAACGCCTCAAAGCCCGCCCGGTTACCACCCAATGCATCGATTGCAAAACCAAAGAGGAGGCTTTAGAAAAGGCCCTTGGCATCTGAATCTCCTCCGAGGATCGATCTTCACATTCACTCTACCGCATCGGATGGCACTAATTCCCCAGCTGAAATTTTAAACATGGCCTGCAATTTGGGGGTAAAAGCGATTGCCATTACCGATCACGATACGACTGATGGTTGTCACCAAGCTCTGCAAATCGGCATTCCAGATGGCTTGAATTTTCTCACCGGTGTTGAAATCAGCGCGGCACCACCACCATGCTGCAATCTAACCGGCAGTATCCATATTCTAGGCTATTCTATCCAAACAGATAATTACAAACTTAAAAGCGCCCTTGATACACTGCAAACAGCTCGGAAAAATCGAAACCCGCGCATTTTAGCCAAATTAAGCCGGCTCGGTTTTCCCATTTCTTACAAGGAACTGCAGGATACTTTCCACGAGGGTCAGATTGGAAGACCCCATATCGCCCGCATGATGCTTCACAAAGGCTATGTCCAATCATTTGAAGAAGCTTTCGATCAATTTATCGGAAAGGGACGCCCAGCCTATGTGGATAAATTTCGTATTGAAAGCCAACAGGCCATTGATGTTATACGGAATGCCGGTGGTATTGCTGTTTTGGCGCATCCGGCAATTTACGATTTCGACAATCCGGCTGAACTCCAAGCCATGATTGAAGAGCTGATGGCCATGGGTCTATCAGGTTTGGAAGTATACTATCCCGAACATACGATTGGGCAAACCGCCTGGCTGGAAAACCTTGCCACCCATTTCGATTTGCTGAAGACGGGCGGCACGGATTTTCA
>JASJAZ010000174.1 GCA_030066785.1 Desulfobacterales bacterium
GGTTTGGCACCTCGATGTCGGCTCATCACATCCTGGGGCTGGAGCAGGTCCCAAGGGTTCGGCTGTTCGCCGATTAAAGTGGTACGTGAGCTGGGTTTAAAACGTCGTGAGACAGTTTGGTCCCTATCTTCCGTGGGCGCAGGATATTTGCGGGGCGCTGTTCCTAGTACGAGAGGACCGGAATGGACGAACCAATGGTGTACCAGTTGTCGCGCCAGCGGCATGGCTGGGTAGCTAAGTTCGGAAAGGATAACCGCTGAAAGCATCTAAGCGGGAAGCCTCCCCCAAGATAAGATATCCCTTTTGCTGGGCAACCAGCAAAACTTAAGACCCCTTGTAGACGACAAGGTTGATAGGCCGGTTGTGTACGCACAGCAATGTGTTTAGCTTACCGGTACTAATCGGTCGTGCGGCTTAGCCACAAACTAGTGACACAAAGCCTTAAACAAAGATCCAGCGAGACATCATATCCGGATTGAAATTAAACCAACCGATTTTCGGTGGCAATAGCAAAGAGGTCACACCCGTTTCCATCCCGAACACGGCAGTTAAGCTCTTTTGCGCCGATGGTACTGCACGGGCGACTGTGTGGGAGAGTAGGACGCCGCCGAATCCTTTTTTGATACCCAAAAAGGCCCACTGACGATCAATAACATCGCCGTGGGCCTTTTTGCCTTGGTGTGGCCCCACCCCCTTGCTTGCGTTTTTATCCGGTATACCGTACATTTATAGAAAAACAGCAAAATTTTAGGGTATTATAGCTAAATACCATCGAAAATTAGATGTGATATTTTGATCACATCTAATTTTTATTTCATACAGGATCGTTATGCTGCCTAGAGGCCTTAAAACCAACATAGGCGTCAATATTATTATACTGTTGCTTGTGGCAATGATTTTAATTGATTTTGTCATGATGATTTTCATTCAACGCAGCCTTATTCGCACAGAATCTTCGAAAGGTCATTTCCTGATCGCCACGATTAAAAAGCAATTACTGCAAGGCATGGATACTGGTGACATACAATTAAACGGTAATTTTTTATCGCTGAATAATAATATTCTCATGGAAGCTGGCGTTGATTGTGCCTTGGTGATGAATAAACATCAGCAACAAGTCTATTTTAAAGGTGCCGCATGTGTTTTGCATGATGAGTTAATTGCCAGTACTCGTCGAAGTATCGACACAGGCGATAAGGTTACGCAATATTTTGGTACTACCTGGGGTGTTTTCTGGAAGCAGAACCAAAACCTGCTGCTGGCCGCACCGATATCATTTCAAAGACAGATCGTGGGCGGCATCGGATTGGTTTTGCCACTGGAGGGAATCTATCAGACCTTGCGAAATATTCAAAAATTTCTGTTTGTCTATATATTTATCAATACCGTTATTTTGGCGACCCTGGGAATATATCGACTATCCAAATTCATTTTAGAACCGATTCGCAGGCTAGTCCACCGCGCTGAGGATTACAAAGAAGACGACGGCATTTTTTTCTCGGTCCGCAAAGAGGACAACGAGTTGCATCAATTATCCAACGCGCTCAATCGCATGTTGCTCAGAATTTCAGAGGATAAAGAGAAATTACGATCAACGGTCATGTCGCTTGAAAAAGCTAATTTTGAACTCAAACAGGCCCAGCGCGAAATCATTCAAGCTGAAAAACTGGCATCGGTTGGACGCTTATCCTCCGGCATTGCCCATGAGATTGGTAATCCAATTGGCATCATTCTCGGCTATTTTGAATTGCTAAAGCAAAAAGATCTTCCCACCCATGAAAAACAGGAATTCATTCGCCGTGCCGAAGACGAAATTAATCGTATTAATTTAATTATCCGGCAATTGCTTGATTATTCGCGTCCAGCAGATGAAGGGTCAAAACCGGTATCAGTGCATGCCATACTGAGCGATGTGCTCAACGTCATCAAATTACAACCGTTGATCGCCAATTTAAATATTGATCTTAAATTGTCTGCCGAGCAGGATACGGTCTTAGCCGAACCAAATCAGCTCCGCCAGGTATTTATGAACCTTATTATCAATTCCGCGGATGCTCTCGCCGCACAAACCAATAATCAAGTCGGACATTTGGAGATTGAAACCGGCTTAAGTGCTGATCAGGAGTCAAATGCTCACAATACCGAAACTTTACAACTATTATTCAGCGATAATGGACCGGGTATTGCCTCTGCACATTTAGGAAATGTATTTGATCCGTTTTTCAGTACCAAAGAACCGGGCAAAGGGACCGGTTTAGGATTATATGTATCATTTATGATAGTGGAGGGTCTCGGGGGTAGATTGGAAGCCATCAGCACAGAGGGCCATGGGACCACGATGAAAATTTTATTACCGATTCATAATTCCATGAATACGGATTAAATGGTATCATTATAATAGTGGTTGTCTGATATGCTCTTATCTAACAGAGCAAAACCGTGGGGCACATAGAGGAGAAACATGCATGATACCGGATAACAATTCCAATGATCAATCGAAGCAGCTTCTCATCATCGATGATGAAGCCAACATGCGCCATATGCTGCGGGCGTTGCTGAGCAAATCCGGTTATCAGGTTGAAACCGCTTCCGATGGACGCGAAGGCCTGGAACTGACCTCCCAAAAAGCCTATGATTTTGTTTTATGTGATTTAAAAATGCCGAATATGGGCGGCATGGCATTTTTAGAAGCAGTCAAGCCCCAGCTTAAGACCACTACCATTATTATGATGTCTGCGTATGGAACCGTTGATACAGCGCTAGAAGCTATGAAGCAAGGCGCCTATGATTATATTTCCAAACCGTTTAAATCCGATGAGGTGTTATTGACCTTAAGAAAGGCTGAAGAGCGGGAAAGCCTGAAAAAGGAAAATATTCATTTAAAGACAAAGATTCGCAATATCGAAAAAAATTATAACTTCGGTAATATGATTGCCAAAAGCAAGGCCATGCAGGCGGTATTTAAATTGGCAGAAAAGGTTGCGCATTACAATACCACTGTTTTGATAAACGGTGAAAGCGGTACCGGCAAGGAATTGATCGCACGCGGTATTCATTTTAATGGCAATCGCAGGCAGTCACCCTTGGTTACCATCAATTGCGGTAGTATTCCGGAAAACCTCTTGGAGAGCGAACTTTTTGGCTATCGGAAAGGTGCGTTCACAGGGGCTGAACGTGATAAAAAAGGCCTGTTTCAAGAGGCCAATGGTGGCACCATTTTTTTGGATGAAATTGGAGAGTTGCCCACACCGTTGCAAGTAAAATTGTTGCGGGTTTTGCAGGAGAACGAAATCCGACCCATTGGCGATGCCAAAACCCAGACCATCGATGTGCGCGTCATCGCTGCCACGGCCAGAGATCTATCAAAAGAAGTTGATAATGGCGCTTTTCGGCAGGATTTATTCTACCGTTTAAATGTGTTACCCATAGAACTGCCACCTCTTCGGAAGCGACCGGAAGACATTCCGTTGCTGTGTCAGTTTTTTATTGAACAGTTTAATCAAAAATTAAATAAAAAAATAAAAGGCATCGCCCCGGCAGCCATGAACCGATTAATGGCGCATCACTGGCCCGGAAATGTCCGTGAACTGGAAAATATTATTGAACGCGGTGTAGTTTATGCGGAAGAGAGAATTTTAGAGGATCAAGATTTTCCACCCACTTTAGGCGGCGAGTCAAATGCTGCCCGAATTGAGAAAGTATTCGACGGCTTTTCAATTAAACAAGCGCAGCGTCTCATAGAAAAAAAACTTATTATTCGAGCTTTGACCGAGACCGGTGGTAATCGTACGCGTGCGGCACATCTTCTTGAAATTAGTCATCCTTCTTTACTGGCAAAAATGAAAACCTATGATATTTCAATGTAATTTAGAATAAATAAACAGTTTTTAACCAACAAGCATCCTAATGGGTAAAAAATAGCCCGTGCGATATCATGGCCTAGTCAAGTGCCCACCGTAACAATAAGCTGCCCCAGGTAAAGCCAGCCCCGAAAGCAGCGAGCACAACCCAATCCCCAGGTTTCATTAATTTTTTTTGATAGGCCTCTGACATGGCAAGTGGTATCGTCGCGGCAGTGGTATTGCCGTATTTATCGATATTAATGACCACTTGTTCATCGGAAAGCCCCATTTTGCGAACGGCTGCATCGATAATCCGATAATTGGCCTGATGAGGAATAAATAATTTGATATCTTCGCTGTTAAGCTTATTGGCAGTGATGATCTTAGCCGAGACATCGGCCATGCCGGTCACGGCATGCTTGAACACGGTTTTCCCATCCTGATACAAATAGTGCATCCGATTGGCTACCGTTTCATTGGAGGCCGGCCGTAAACTGCCGCCTGCTGGAATGCACAAATATTTTTCACCCCGGCCATCAAGGTGTAAAATGAAATCCTTTATGCCGCCATCATCATTTTCTGTCGGCTCCAGAAGCACGGCGCCGGCCGCATCTCCAAATAAAATACATGTATTACGATCTTTGTAATCAATGATCGAACTCATCTTATCGGCACCGATCACCAGTACTTTTTTATGCTTGCCAGTTTCGATAAATTGGGATGCAGTGGCCAAAGCGTACAAAAAACCGGAGCAAGCGCCGTTTAGATCGAAACCCCAACAGTTGGTCGCATTTAATTCTTTTTGAACAACAGCGGCGGTTGAGGGAACGGTCATATCAGGTGTCACGGTTGCCACAATTATCAAATCGATTTCATCAGCCGGTATCTGTTTTTGCTCTAATATCCTTCTTGCCGCGTTAACCGCCATAAAGGAAGTGCCTTTGCCCTCGCCCAAAATCCGGCGCTCTTTGATGCCGGTTCTGGTGATGATCCATTCATTGTTGGTGTCGACCATTTGCTCAAGCTCCTGATTGGTGAGCTTTTTTTCAGGAACGTAATGGCCTATGCCAGATATCATTGCCTGCATATGAGTCCTCCCTCGAAAAAATCGGCAACACAACAAGAATCGACGTGGTGAGGCAACTACAAGGTTACTGGCAATGCCGCAACCATAACATGTTGTCGAAGTTGGTCAAACCTACGGGTAGATGTATAATATTCTGATTTTTCTGAATAATACCAATAGCAGAAAAATCAAAAGTTGGGTAATGCATTGTTGTTCGTGCCGGCAAGTTGGGATGGCGCCTATATAAAAAATCCTGGAGAGGGCATTCTCCAGGATTCAGATATTTAAAGGAGGATTCAGGAGGATGATTAAAACGTTATGGCTTTAGGGTATCACAATAGAAAATACCGGGCCGAATTATTTTACACGGCGCCATTTATCTTGCTTCTTAATTTTCCCGAACACTTAAAGGTTACCACTTTTCTTTCTCTAAGAATTAAATCAGCCCCGGTCGCCGGATTGCGTCCCCGACGTTGAGCTTTATTTTTAACACAGAATTTTCCGAAGCCAGAGATGAGTACATCTTCACCATTTTCGAGGGTACCCTTAATAGTTTCAAGCAATTGCTCAATGATTTCGACAGATTTTTTCTTGGTAAATCCCAATTCGTGAACTTTTGCAACAATATCATTTTTGGTTAAAGCCATTGCGCCTCCTAAAAACTTGAACCGTTATATTTCTTAGCAACGGTCTTTAGCGGTTACACCGAAGTACCATTCGAATGCTTGTAATCGATATGAGAAATCCTCAAATAAATAAATTATATTAAATCCTTTTTTTCTTATCAAGCAAAAAGTTAAAAAAAGTTAATAGGTTGTGTCATTCTTCCTGGTTTTCTAGGTTAGTATTTTGCAATGGATTGATATCTTCAATTTTTTGCATAATCCCGTCTACCCGCCTCATGATCTGATCAATTTCATCTTTCAGCTTTTCTTCGTCGTGATCTAACATCTTTTCGGGCTCCTTCCTGTCAACAAAACAATATTGTTTTTAGATTACCTTAAGTCGAATCAATTGCTATCGATCGGTTTACCTTAAATCGTCCACTAAAAATCTTTTTACCAACTGTTTGAAATAATTATTATTTATTAAAAACTCGCTGTTCATTATACAGTTTTAAACGTCGTGTCAAGGAATTCGAACAATATTAGATATTTTGATACAGTTGGGGTGCTATTATTCGGAGGGGATTTGATATGGTTTGGCAATCGCAAGGTTTTTGAAGGACATTAGCACTGGTGATTAGTTGGTCGGCAATTTGATGAAAATAGATTTATACAGATGGACTATGGAAAAACACTAATTAGAAATATTTAGCTATGAACTATCAAAAATCTCAAAAAAAGCGGGGCCTTATTGTTGATAATTCTCGGCAGGGACGCATGTCCCAAATACAACATAAGCTACGCCGTTGCCCGATGCCGAAAGAACCACCCTGCCTGTTATTTTTGAAATAGTTATGCTCCACGCTACGCCGTCATCTATGTTTTCCACTCCTTCATCAACCCCTTGAAGTATCAATTTGTTTTCTATATGCGCAACACGATGGATTTTGCTGGTTTTACTGACTAAGCTATACTTAGATGGTCGCAGCATTTTTTCCTCAAAATCTATGAAAAAATTTCGAGGAATACCGACAATATTAGGGTCAACATCATCTATGATCTTTTGAGTATTGATTTCAACGATCCTATCAACTGATCCTGACAATGGCTTTTTACCATCAAAGTCGCCAGCAAAGGCTGCCTGAGGCATTATGTATAGGCAGAACAGAAAAAAAAGCCTCAGTCTTTTTAGAGCCACAATTAACTCCCTTCCGCTAAATGATGAAATTGAGATATTCGGTACCTTCAAATCGGACGAATCCGTTACCGATTTGTTTCGGACATTTGGAGTTTACCTGGGAAACCGTGGATTTGTCAAATTGAGTGCCTATTTGAACGGTGTTAGCTTGAGATAATTGGCTGGCTTAATATTGTAGTTACAATCTAGAATCACATGAGTTTTGGGAACTGATTTCTACCGAATCGTTGGAGAAGTCGCAGGTTGTACGATTAAGCGTGCCTGCCGCTATGGAGCATAGCGGCAGCGGCGCTCAGGCACGGCATCTCGTTAGCTGTGATTAATTAATACTATCCAGTGCAGAAGACCAAATCAAAAGATTATCACGCCACCAATCATGGTCATTTCATTAACTGCTGATATTGCATCATCGCACTCATTGCATGTTGAACGTAGTCAATTCGCACTTCAGTTACACGACGATTGAACTTTTCTGCATCAGAGCTGTTTCCTTGTATCCTGCCAACAGCTCGAGGCGTTGCTCCAGAAAATTCGCCTTCCTTTATTTGCGCCCGAAGTAAAAAAGATATGCCTTGCGGAATAGAGGAATTAATGCGCTTCGTCATCTCATGGTTTTGGGGTATAAAAGATAAAGCGGCCAACAATCCCTCTAAACGCGTAGCCGTGGGAGTTGTCCTTCCATCTTCAGAGAACCCACCGTCATACTTAGGGCGCTCAGGTGTATTGATTTGATCCCTAAGTATAGCTTCACATATCTGGATTGCATGGTTTATAAGCAATGTCCTTAATAGTGGCAGCTCATTGCTATTCTCAATGGATAGAATCTTTTCTGTCGCCAAAAGTGCCCAATGGTCAGCAGGTATATCAGTACTGTTCTCACGACTGCGAGCCAAATATTCCAATGCTCGGTAAGCTGATTTTAGCCAGATGATTGAGGGATCTTTTTCGTAAAGCATTAGCAACCCTAATGCAGCTTCACCAGGATAATACAATGATTGCCACTTATCCTGACGTCCTCCCTTTGAAGGAATGTACTTGGAATAGAAACTACCATCTTCTTTTTGCATATAGACTATAAATTGACCAAGTGCTTTAAGGTCAGGCAGTGGTGTGAATCCAGGGAATATCTTCTCTATACGTAATAGAGCTATAAGACCAAGCCCGGTACCGCCAAGTTTTGCCTGGAGTGGTTTTCCGCTTCCGTTAACTTCAGGTTTTGACCAGACAGCTAGCATATTATCCCTGCTCGATATGGGAAAGATGGACTCATCTCGAAGATATCTTCCAGCTCGTTCTATGGCGCGCGCCACACCCTCATCAGGGTACATTTCATAATACATAGCCATCGCGTATATGGCGCCAGCGTGTCGCAATAAATTATATTTATCCTTTACTTTAACGGTGGGATCCATATTGATACGATACTTGAACATCCCATCTTTTTTGGTTGCCTTCACTAGATAGCTTGCAGATCTGTTTATCGCATCGTCAACCGCATCAAACTGTGGCAAAGTAGATTTCTCTCCATAACAACCTGCATAGAATACTATAAGTAAAACGCAAAGAATCAGGTAGCAAACAATTCTAAGGTTCGTACTCATCCCTGAGTCCGTCGAATTTGATTTTATTGCCTTCATACAAAATATCGCTTATGAATATCCATTTTACCGCAATAATAGCAGCCAACATATGTATTATCGAGTTTTTTCGCAAGCAGTTGAATTTCCGTAAAAATCGGCACTCCAGTCTAAATAGCAATCTTATCCAAACCCTTTTTATGGTCAATTAGAAACCCCATAACTGCCCTTAATAAATGAAGAATGAAACAATATTGAGGGTTTAAGGCCAATTTCCCATCAAACATGAGTTTAGCCAAAAGTCGGCTTTTTGTGCCATGTAGGCATGTTAAGAAGAAATCTTGTCAATAATCGACCTAAGCAAGAATACCGTGGAAAAAGTTTAAATGACTGGAAAAATAGGTGGGATAATTCACCGAAAACCAACAATAAGTGAACCGTTGATTTATTGAAATAATCCAATAATCAACAAAATTTCAGGTCTGTATTGGTAATCAAAAGCTTTTGAAAAAATCTAAAGTTCCGATTAGTTGGAGAGAGTCAAAGGTTGAACGCTGTTAATCAGCCGTGCTGCTTTTCACATTGGCTGCATTAGCCTTGTTAGATTTTTATAGTATTTCTGATGCTCGTTTTTCAAAAATCATTGTCCTCCTCTGTTCTATTTCAGCATTGACGAACGCACCAACCGCCACGGCCTTTCTTGGTTTTCCTTGTGCCGGTGAAGCGCAGGTTATAGTTATAAAGCAGGTCACGTTTGATATTATCAAGGCCCTGCTTTCGTGCGAATTTGTAATCTTCACGCTCTTCACGTGAACAGTGCGCCGGTTGTTCGATGCCAAGTAGATCATCAATTTCCTGGTTGGAGAAGGTGATTCCGTAGCCCTCTTGTTTACATCTTTCAATGATCGACTCCACCGCGTACTTGTGCGCTGGATGTCGTTTCATCAACTCTTGTATTATTTCCTTTTTGCTGAGCGATATTGTACACTTGTTACAGATATGAGGTAGCCCAGCGCCAGCGTGTGGTTCGACATGGCTGATTACACACCACTGGTTGTTGAGCCAGACGTATCCACCCTTTGAGATTTCTTTGTGGCAAAAGTCGCATTGCATCTACGTCTCCTTAGCTGAACTCCACCACCATGGTTCCTTTCAAGATATCGCTGTAGTTATTTTGGTTGCATTCCTATAGATCATTATTCAAGTCACCAAACCTGTGGCTTATTGAGATAACCAACGCCATCGAATCGGATTAAATCGTTACCGATTTGTTTTGAATATCTGAAATTTA
>JASJAZ010000175.1 GCA_030066785.1 Desulfobacterales bacterium
ACGTGGGCTTACAGCCCTTCATACGGCAAGCCTTTGTCGGTGCCCCAGGGCATCATTGGTTTGATGACCCGCTTTGGTATGGAGGTTGTTTTGGCCCATCCCGAAGGCTATGAAGTCATGCCGGAGGTGGAGACTGTGGCCCAAGGCAATGCCGGCCGCAGCAACGGCCGCTTTTACCAGACAAATTCCATGGCCGAAGCATTTGAGGGCGCAGACATTGTTTATCCCAAAAGCTGGGCGCCGTTTGCAGCCATGGAAAAGCGCACGGCATTGTATGCGCAAAGCGATTTTGAGGGTATCAAGGCTTTGGAGAAGAAACTGCTGGTCCAGAATGCCAACCACAAGGATTGGGAGTGCACCGAAGCGCTTATGGCAACCACCCAAGCGGGCAAAGCCCTTTACATGCATTGCTTGCCGGCCGATATCACCGCTGTTTCCTGTGATCAGGGTGAAGTTGCCGCCAGTGTTTTTGATCGCTACCGGGTGCCCCTTTACATGCAGGCCAGTTATAAGCCTTACATCATAGCCGCCATGATCTTGCTAAGCAAAATGCAAAACCCCGCCGACAGCCTGCGTAAATTGCTTGCAACCGGAGCTGCCCGTGTGCTGTAGCGGCGGCGATTCTTTCGTGTTTTTGTGAATATGGAGTTGACCGAGATAAATTTTAACGTAACCCGTCACGATGGAAGGAGTGAAAAAGATGGCCAAAAAAATTATCAGTACGGATAAAGCCCCGGCCGCCATCGGTCCTTACAGCCAGGCGATTCAATCCGGAAATTTTTTGTATACCTCCGGTCAAATTGCTTTAGACCCGAGTTCGGGGGAAGTGGTCACGGGAGGCATACAGGCCCAGGCCAAGCAGGTGCTTGAAAATCTTAAAGCGGTGCTTGCCGCCGGTGGGGCTTCTCTGGATAAGGTGGTTAAAACCACCTGTTTTTTAAACGATATGAAAGATTTTGTCCCGTTTAATGAAGTCTATCAAACATATTTCAGCGAAAATCCGCCGGCAAGATCGTGTGTGGCGGTTGAGCGGTTGCCCAAAGATGTTTTAGTGGAGATAGAGGCCATCGCCGTGTTATAATAGTAATGTCAAAGAATTAGGTGTAACCCTGTCAAGTAACGTGTCATTTGATTATCAACCCTGAACACGGCCAAGCAACCGGGAAGTCGTATGATTTCTTTTGCTTTAAACGGCCGGCAGACCGAATTTGCCGGTGACGAAAAAACACCGCTTTTACATTTTCTGCGTGATATCCAGGGATTAATGTCCGTTAAAGATGGCTGTTCAGGACAAGCGACCTGCGGGGCCTGCCTGGTTGAAATAGACGGCAAAGCGACCCTGGCCTGTGTGACCCCTATGAAGCGCGTGGCGGGTACACAGGTTTTCAGCATTGAAGGTTTCCCAGAAAATGTACGCCGCATATTAGGGCGTGCCTTTGTGGCCCAAGGTGCGGTGCAATGCGGCTACTGCACCCCGGGCATTCTCTCCCGCGCCAAGATACTGTTGGAAAACAATTCCCTTCCCAGTCGCGAGGATGTGGCCAAAGCCCTGCGGGCCCATCTTTGTCGCTGTACCGGTTACGTGAAAATAATCGATGCCATTTTGCTTGCGGCCCAAGTCCTGCGTGAAAACAAAGCAATCGAATGGGAAGTAAACACCGGCATCGGCCACTCCTATCCCAAATATGACGGCTATGCCAAAGCGCTGGGAACAGCACCGTTTATCAACGACATGCAGTTTGCGGGCATGCACCATGGCGCCCTCAAGTTCAGCGACCATCCCCGGGCCAAGGTTTTAAGCATCGATGTGACGGTGGCGGAGGCGCTGCCAGGCGTGATCAAGGTTTTTACCGCCGAAGACATTCCCGGCGAGCGGATTCAGGGCATTATTGTCAAGGACTGGCCCATGATGGTGGCAATCAACGAAGAGACGCGCTGTATTGGAGATGTTCTGGCCGGTGTCGTGGCGGAAAGTGAAGCCATCGCCCGTCAAGGCGTAGAAAAAATCAAGGTGACTTACGAGATTTTGCAACCCCTAACCGAGATGACCGAAGCGGCAGAAAGTTCCATTCGAATCCACAAATCTGGCAATCTGTTGAAAGAGACCGTCATTAAAAGGGGTCAACCGGTGGATCAGGTCTTTGCTTCTTCGGCGCATGTGGTCGAGGGAATTTTTGAAACCCCTTTTGTGGAACATGCATTTTTAGAAACCGAAGCCAGTATTGCCCTGCCCCGTGATGACCGCGGCGTAACGGTTTACTCCCAGAGCCAGGGCATTTTCAAAGACCGTATGCAAATCGCTTCCCTGCTGGGATTGCCTGAAGAGCAGGTCAATGTTGTTCAAGTGGCGGCCGGCGGCGGCTTCGGCGGTAAAGAAGATTTAACCGTGCAACATCATGCCGCGCTTTATGCGATGGCATTGCAAAATCCGGTAAAGGTACGCCTCAATCGGGCTGAATCGATTCGGATGCATCCCAAGCGCCACCGCATGCAAATGGATTACAAATTAGCCTGCGATGCCGAGGGGCGACTCACGGCTCTTCGGGCGCGGATCGTGGGCGATACGGGCGCCTACGCTTCTGTAGGCGGCGAGGTTGTCGCACGCACCGGCACTCACGCGGCGGGCGCGTACCACATCTCCCATGTGGATGTCATTTCACGCGCATTTTATACCAATAATCCTCCGGCCGGGGCTTTTCGCGGTTTCGGGGTCAATCAGGCCACCTTTGCCATGGAAAGCCTGGTGGACGAGCTTTGCATCCAGGCCGGTCTTGATCCGTGGCAATTTCGCTATGACAATGCGCTGGATACCGGTAAAATGACCACTACCGGCCATGTATTGGGTAAGGGCATCGGTTTGCGTCAATGTTTGACTGCAGTGCGCAAGGCATATCAGGAGGCTGAAATTTCAGGTTTGGCGTGTGCCATCAAAAACTGCGGTATTGGCAATGGTTTGGAAGAAATCAGCGAAACCCGCCTCAAGGTTGCCGATTCAAACTGCATCGAGCTATACCATGGCTGGACGGAAATGGGGCAGGGTTTGCAGACGATCGCCCGCCAGGTCTTATGTGAAGTTCTGGATCTGGATGACACCGTTGAAGTGGTGGTGAAATCTTTTACCGATGCGGGTGCCATGGGCGGCGTTACCACGGCCAGCCGCGGCACCTCGCTGCTGGGCCATTCCGTGACCAGAGCCGCGCAAAAACTCAAGGCTGATCTTGAAAAACAACCACTGGCCGAATTGGTGGGCAACCAATATTTTGCCCGCTACGTGGTGGACTGGACGACGACCCACGATGTTAAAGAAGAGATCATCAGCCATTTTTCCTACGGCTTTGCGGCCCATTTGGCGGTATTGGGCAAAGATGGTGCTATTAATTGTATCTATGCCGCCCATGACGGCGGTAAAATCATCAACCCCGCTTTGTTTGAAGGTCAGGTTGAAGGGGGTGTGGTCATGGGTTTGGGATATGCGCTGAGTGAAAAACTGCCCCTTAAAGATGGGAAACTTCTTTCCACGCGCATGGCAAAATTAGGGCTTCCCAGAATTGGCGACATTCCTGAAATTAAAGTAATCGGGATTGAGTGCCCTGATCCCATGGGACCTTTTGGCGCCAAAGGAGTAGGGGAGATCGGCACCATTCCCACCGCACCGGCGATTGCCAACGCTTATTGCCGATTCGACGGAGAACGGCGCACACAACTACCTTTGGCACCATTACGTAAAAAAACATAGGATTTGCACACCAGCCCAGCCCATCAGGAAAGGATGTTGGTATGACCTTATATTTAAAAAATGCCAATTATGTGGATTGGCAAAATTTTAAAATTACAAAGACCGACCTGAAAATAGAGACAGGCGTCCAAGGCGGCATTGATTTTATTTCAAGCATCCCTGCACCTGACAGCATCGAACCGGAAGCGAAGGTGCTGAACTGCGCCGGCAAACTGGTCACCAAGTCATTTGGCTGTGGCCATCACCACATCTACTCAACATTGGCCCGCGGAATGCCCGCGCCGCAAAAAGCGCCCACCAATTTCCCCGAGATTTTAGAATACATCTGGTGGCATCTGGACAAACGTTTGGATCTTGAAATGATCGAGGCCAGCGCACTGGCGGCGGCCATTTACTGTGCTAAAAACGGTGTAACCTTTGTGATCGATCACCACGCGTCTCCTTTTGCTATCAGAGATTCGCTGACCACCATTGCCAAAGCCTTCGACCGCGTGGGAATTGCTCACATGCTTTGTTATGAGATATCCGATCGGGACGGTGAGGGGCCCAGGCAAGAGGGCCTGGCGGAAACAGACACCTTTTTAGCGCAAGGCCATCAGGGACATGTGGGTTTGCACGCCTCATTTACCGTTGGAGAGGAACTCCTGCAAAAAGCCATCGCCCTGGCGCAAAAACATAACACCGGACTGCACGTACATGTTGCGGAAGATCGTGCCGATCAGGAACAAACTCAGGCCAAATACGGCCAACGGGTGGTGGAGCGGCTAAAGGAAAGCGGCGCACTCGATCTCAGCAAATCGATTCTGTGTCATTGTATTCATTTAACCGAATATGAACAAGAACTGTTGCGCGATGCCGATGTCTGGATCGCCCAGAATACCGAGAGCAACCAGAACAACAATGTGGGCTTGACCGAATATGCTTCCTTGGGTGACAATGTGATGCTGGGTACAGACGGCATGCACTGTGATATGCTGCGCAGTGCCAAGGCATCCTTTTTGGCCGGCCAAGCCACCGAGGGCATCGATTTTAACGGTATTTATCATCGCTTTCGCAATGTCCATCGCTATGCGCGACAGTTCGGGGCCCGGGGCGATGGCGCCAACAATCTGGTAATTTTTGATTACGATGCCCCCACTGAAGTGACAGCCGACAACTTTTTGGGCCACTTTGTTTATGGCCTGGATGCCCGCCATGTGGAGACCGTTATCTGCCAGGGAAAACTGATTGTTGAAAACCGACGTGTGACCATGGTGAATGAGGCTGAGGCGCTTGCGTTTGCCAGGAAGATGGGTAAGAAGCTCTGGGGCAAAATGTAGATTCAGTCAAGCGGTTAAAAATGGTTTGGCAACCGAAAATTCTCGCCGACAGGAGATGTGAGCATGAGCAGCGATAAATTCTGGGGCTGTGATCTCAAGACTCTGTTTCAGTGGATACTGGCAGAGGAAACCCAGGGGCAGATCTTTGGTATTCGCAAAGAATTGTTTTTCACGCCCCAACCGACCGACCCCTTCCGACTTAAACGCTATGGCCAATTACTTGAAACACCCCTGGGGGTAGCCGCCGGCCCCCATACCCAGCTTTCCCAGAATATCATTTCCGCCTGGTTGACCGGTGCCCGCTATATGGAGCTGAAAACGGTGCAGGTGCTGGATGAACTGGCGGTAACCAAGCCCTGCATTGATATGACCGACGAGGGCTATAACTGTGAATGGAGCCAAGAACTCAAGCTGGATCGATCTTTTGACGAATACCTGAATGCCTGGATCGTGTTGCATATCCTCAAAGACAAATTCGGCTGGGGAGTGCCGGAGGAGCCGGGATTTATCTTCAACATGAGTATGGGCTACAATTTGGAAGGTATTCTCAGTCCCACCATGCAACGTTTCCTGGATCAAGTGCAAAACTGCGCTACGGTCAAAGCGGATAAACTTGAACAACTGGCTGAATTGTATCCTCGGGTCAAGGATTTGGATATTCCGGATTGTATTTCCGATAATATTACGGTTTCCACCATGCACGGCTGCCCGCCGGATGAGGTGGAAAAAATCGGCCGCTATTTTATTGAAGAGCGCCGGCTGCATACCACCATTAAGCTTAATCCCACACTGCTGGGACCTGATAGGGTGCGGGATATCTTAAATGACCAACTGGGATTTGAAACGGTGGTACCGGATTTGGCCTTCGAGCACGATTTGAAGTATTCCGACGGAATCGATTTGATCCGATCTCTACTCGAAAGCGCCGCTAAAAGCAGGGTAGAATTCAATATTAAACTGACCAACACGCTTGAGACCAGCAACCAGGAACAGAGCTTGCCCAAAAACGAACAAATGGTTTATATGAGCGGTCGCGCGTTGCATCCGATCAGTATTAATCTAGCGGAACGATTACAGACCGAATTTAAAGGCCGGCTGAACATTTCATTTTCCGCCGGCGTCGACAGTTTTAACTTCGCGGATGTCATTGCGTGCAATCTGAAACCGGTAACGGTTTGCTCCGATATTTTAAAGCCGGGCGGCTACGGTCGTCTGTCGCAATACCTGAATGAACTGCACACGGCCATGAACCAACGTGGTGCCAAGACACTGGAAGAATTTGCCGTAGCTTACGGTAGCTCAGTTCAGATTGATGCCCCGGATCAGGCGCAGACCCCGCTGCAGGCCGGATGGGCCAATCTGCAATCGTATGCTCAAAAGGTAGTTTCCAAAAAACAGTATCACAAAAACAATTTTCCTTATGATAATATCAAGACCCGCCGGGAACTGAATCTGTTTGATTGCATCGAAGCACCCTGTATGACTACCTGTCCTGTCAGCCAGGACATTCCCGGCTATATGTACTATACCGCCCGGGGCGATTATACCCGAGCGTTGCAGATCATTATGGAAACCAATCCTTTCCCTAATTTACAGGGAATGGTGTGCGATCATTTGTGTCAAACCAAGTGTACCCGAATCAATTACGATGATCCTTTGCTGATTCGTGAGATTAAGCGCTTTGCTGCCCAGCAACCAGACGAGACCAATGGACTGAAGCCGGCACCTCCCAATGGCCTGAAAGTTGCTATCATCGGTGCCGGTCCCTCCGGATTGGCCTGCGCCCATTTTCTGGCTCTGGATGGTTTTGAGGTGCAGATATATGAAGAAAAAGAAATTGCCGGGGGATGGGCATCAGATGCGATTCCAGCCTTCCGGTTGGATGCCGCCAGCGTTGAAAAAGATATTGAGGCGATTTTAGCTCTGGGTATCAACATCCATTACCAAACCTCGGTTGATCGGCGGCGATTTAATCAGCTGCGCAGTTATTTTGATTATGTCTATATTGCCATCGGCGCCCAGGAAGGCACCGAACTGGGCATTTCTGGTGAGGATGCCGAGGGGGTTTGGGATCAATTGAAGTTTCTGAGTGCGGTGCGCCGCGGCGAGCGGCCCGATTTAGGCCGGCGGGTGGCTGTAATCGGTGGCGGTAATTCCGCTATGGATGCAGCGCGCACGGCTAAACGTCTGGTGGGGGCCGATGGTGAAGTGAGTGTCATCTATCGGCGTACCCGCAAGGAAATGCCAGCAGCACCTGAAGAGGTCCGGGGAATGCTGGACGAAGGTGTTAAATTGATTGAACTGACCGCGCCTGAATGCATGTTGGTGGAAGAAGGCCGGGTGCGTTCCAACCTCTGTTTTCGCATGGAACTGGGGAACAAAGATGACAGTGGCCGACCGCGACCGATTAAAATCGATGGTTCGGAATTTGAGCTGGATGTCGATGCGGTCATTTCCGCCATTGGGCAGCGGGTTAATCTTGACTTTTTTCCCGAGAAAAAATTGGAAATTAATCCCGCCACCCATGAAACCCAAATCGAAAATGTATTTGCCGGGGGCGATGCCATTCGCGGTGCTTCAACCCTTATCAAAGCGATTGGAGACGGGAAAAAGGTAGCGGAATCGATCATGCAGCGCGCGAGGAAAAATTTCCAGATTCCTGCAAGCAGATCGGATAAAGAGGTGGATCCAATCGATTTACAGCAGCGCAAAGCACGGCGTCAGTATGGTGCCAAATTGCCGGAAATCGGTTCTGACGAGCGTTTTGGATTTGATATGGTAATTCGAACCTTAGATCCGGAAACCGCCCAAAAGGAAGCCGGTCGTTGTCTGCAGTGCGACGAGTTATGCAGTATTTGCGTGACGGTGTGTCCCAACCGCGCCAACATAGAGTTTCAGGTTGAACCGGTTCAGTTAACGATTCAGCAAGTTCAGCAAGTCGGTCCGGATATCGACATACTGGATATCGAAACGGTGTCCATCGATCAACGATACCAGATTCTAAACATCGCCGATTTTTGCAATGAATGCGGCAACTGCGCCACCTTCTGCCCCACCAGTGGCGCCCCCTACCGGGATAAAGCCAAATTTCATTTAACAGCCGATAGTTTTGCTGCTTCACGATTCGGCTATCATTTTTCCGCGGCGGATAATTTGGACTATAAAAATGAACACCATAGCGCTCGTCTGCAAATCATGGCTGATGGATACCGCTATGAGGATCCGGCGGTCAAGGCCAAGCTGGGCAAAGATTATTTATTGCAGACCATAGATTTTAAGTCTGATACCCTAAAAGCCGTCAACCTGCGCACGGCCGTGGAGATGGCTTTTCTATCACAGGCGGTGCGCCAGGTATTGCCTCTGACGATTAAGAATCGATGAGCCGCACTGACAAAAGACTAAATTTTGGAATTACGGATAGCGCAGTAGAGCTTGCAAACCATCCGGCCCTGGCCAACCTGAATATCTGCATCAAAGGCGCCGGCGATTTGGCGACGGGCGTAGCCCTCAGGCTATTTCGTTCGGGTATGACCAAAATTGTAATGCTTGAAGTGGTCGCACCCTTGGCGGTCAGGCGCTCGGTGGCCTTTTCGGAAGCGGTCTATTTGGGCGAAAAGATCGTCGAAGGCCTACCCGCGGTGCGCGTCGACGAATTGGATCATGTGCGCGCGGCTTGGCGTGCCGGTAGAATTCCGGTGATGGTGGATCCTGATTGGACGATCATTGATGAAATGCCTTTTCATGTAGTGGTGGATGCCGTCATTGCCAAACACAACCTTGGTACCCGTTTGAAAGATGCTTCCCTGGTGATTGGTTTGGGACCGGGTTTTAGCGCCGGACAGGATGTGCACCGGGTAGTGGAGACCAACCGCGGTCACGGCCTGGGAAAAGTGATCCGCCACGGTCAAGCGCAAGCCAACACGGGCATTCCCGGCGCTGTCATGGGATATACCCGCCAGCGGGTCTTGCGGGCGCCTCAAGCAGGCGTGTTCACCACCCACTTAGACATCGGGGACTTGGTGCCAAAACACCACGTCATCGGGCAGATCCAAGGCGTCAATATAAGCGCGCAACTGGGCGGCGTTATTCGAGGTTTGCTGCGTGACGGCACCAGCGTTGAGCGCGGTACCAAGCTGGGCGATATCGATCCACGCAGCGATGCCTCCCTTTGCAACACGGTTTCCGATAAGGCGCGTGCATTGGGCGGGGGCGTGCTGGAAGCTATTTTAGAAAAATACCTGGTGCCGGGCAAATAGAATCCCAATTGATCGTAAACGAAATAGCGCGAGATGATAAAAGGGTGGTGATAAAAAATTTCTTGTGCTAAATTCAGGTAAATTTTTAGTTCGAAACAACCATCAGTATTTTCTGCGCTTTGCAGATATCCAAATAATATTCCCTGTCAGTGTGGTGCAACATTATGGCAATCGGTAAACCTGTACAAAGAGTGGACGGCGTGGCCAAGGTTACCGGCAAAGCCCGTTTTACGGATGAT
>JASJAZ010000172.1 GCA_030066785.1 Desulfobacterales bacterium
GTTGTAGTCATATACCGTGACGTCTTCATAGGAAATCACGCCGGTGTCATCCAGGGTAAAGCCCTGGTCGATGACCCGGAAAAACCGCGGGGTCGGATTTTCGTTGGGCGCTCCATTGCCGTCACTGTCATAGTCCCAGGTGGTGACTTTGTTGCCACCGCCCACCACGCTGGCCTCGGTGCGGCTCAATTTGACGTTTAAGTCGGGATGATAGGTGTAGTAAATGGTGCGTTCATCGGCGGTACCCAGGGCCTCGATTACCGTGCGCGGGTTGCCGCGGCTGTCAAAGTTGTCAAACTGCTTGATCATGCCGCTGGCGTATTCGATTTCAATCACGTTCATGTTCTGATCGTATTCAATCCGCACCGGTTTATCACCGCCGCAGCCGGCGCAGCCGAGCGGTTCAACAATTTCGGTCACCCGTTTGCGGCCATCGATTTTGTAGATGTAATAGGTGCGCAGGATACCATAGGCATCGGTGACCTCCACCTGGTTGTCGTTGACATAATTGATGCTGACACCAGTGCCTTGCCGGGTGAAGCTGCCGATGGCGCGGTCCTGATTGTCATAGGTCCAGGTGGAAAGCAGGTGCCCGGCCTTGTCTTTTTTGGCCGTCAGATTGTGCGCGTCATTGGCATCGGTATATTCGTAATCAAACCCCGAACCGTCGGCATAGGCGACCGAAATCAGGTTGCCGTTGGCATCATAATTGTAATCCACCCAGATGCCGCCGGCGACGGCCGGTGTGCCCGGCCCGGTGACATAATCGATGCGATTTTCAGGTGTATAGTGAAAGCCGAGGCTGCGCCCGCTGGCTTCGTCGGTCACCATATCCAGCCGGCCATTGGCATCATAGGCCAGGATTTGGCGGTTGCCGATGGCATCTTCGATCCAGATCAATTTAGCATTATCAAAAGCGTAGCGGGAACCGTCCGTCCGGTACCACACATAATAAGGATCTTCATATCTAACGGTGGTTTTTTCATTGAATGCCCCTGAATATTGGCCGCCGCCGCTGGTCTGGAAAAAGACGCCGCGGCCCGATTCATCGGTGATGAAGAGATAGGTGTCGTTTTCAAATACATGGGATGGATTGATGTTCAAATGATAAGTGTGGCGCCAGCCATAGCCCAAGGGCAGATTGCTGTTGGCCTGGCTGTTATAATAGCGTTTGAAGGTAAATTGGCTGTTATTCGGAGAGGGCAGTCGAATATCTTCGACTGACTCAAAGTTGTTGCCGTTGTACACCGAGACCGGGTTGCTGACCTTGCTGAGGATTTGTTCGAGACAGCCATTGCACTTACCCAAATATATGACAGACGGAACCGTCTTGATATTCAGATTGGGCAACAACTCCTGGGGACAGCAGCCGGCAGCTTTCATGCCCCCATTTCTTAGATCCAACGGGATATCCGGTTCGAATCCAGCGAACATTTTAGAAAACTCCGGACAAAAACAATATCCTCCAAAAACCCCTTCTTGGCTTCGTTTACACGTATAGTTACCCCAAATATCGTTTGGATTTTTATAAATGCATTCAGCGCATTTATTACGTCCGCTCACGTGCCAATTAGTAGCATGCGTGCAGGCCAATTCCCCTTTGCAGTTGTAATATTCAAAATCGTCGGTGCAATAAGAAACAGAGAATCCGGCAGCATTCCTTGTGTTCCAGCACTTTTTGGGAACCTTTATCACGTATGCTGGAATATCTTCGGGAACGGTGCTGGTATTGGCGTTGATGGTAATTTTATAGGTGCCTACAAAACTACCAAATGACGTTGTGGCCGTTACTTCGATGGTGGGGTTATTATTGCAGCCAGGTGCTGCGTTCGGTGTCGTATAAGTCACTCTTTTGCCGGTAGTCGCACTTAATTGTCCGATACCGTTATCAATTTTCCATGTATATTGATGCGTGCTTTTATAATTTGTAATACTCAATTCCTGACTTTGGCTGAGCGTCATTTCAATCATCCCACCCGCAATGCACGGTGTCTCTTGCGACCACCCAAAAACCGGATGAAAAATACTCAGACCAAAGAATAGTAATCCTGCCAATTTGCGGTTTAACAATGACCTTGTGATTATCATCACTGTATCCTCTAAATTATATGAGTTTAAAACCTTGTAGCGCGTTTTTTCCTCGTTTCAAAATGAGCTGAAATTCACCTCAAGGTCCATTTTGATGATAGAAATATTTGATAATATTTAACTATCTTTTGTAGTGACTGAGTGTCATACATCACGCTGAATGCAGTTGACAGAATCAATTCTTCTGACCCACGCCCATCATCTATTGGTAAACCTGTGCAGGAAAAAAATACTGCTTGTGAAAAACGCGTAAAGAATGGAGGGTAATCTGTTGAAAAAAAGAATGCCGATGAATATTTTTGAATAATTTTTCCCCCATCTCTTGTAATCACCATCTAAATTCAACACCAAAATGCGTTATTCGGTTGCAAGCTACCATTGCCGCAATGGACCGGCGGAATTACAACTTTACTTCACGATTTTTTAAAACAGTCAAAATTTAAATCGAGTTTTTATAGGAACTTGATAATGACTTGGGGCCCCAAAAGGGCCCCTTTCCGCTAAAAAAGCCACCAACCTATTTTAAACTATTTTTAAATTCGCTCATGCAACGAATTTAATACCGGGGTTTAAACAATATTTAGCAATTGCCGTACCATATCAGGATTTCTAGTAATGATAGTCCAAATAGATTGAAATCCTTCATAAAATCCCATTCGTCGGCGAATAATTATGACCGACACCGGGTAAAAACTGCACATATTTATGTGCAGTGCACACATTCATGTGCATTTGGGATCAACTTGGAAACTTTGAGGTTGATTCTGCCGCCATTTTTGTTAAAAAGACGGGTCTTTATTTAAGGAGGAATCCGATACATGAACCAACCCAAAGCGTATGATGTGATTGTGATTGGCGGCGGGCACAACGGCCTGGTGACCGCGGCTTATTTGGCCAAAGCCGGGAAATCGGTCTGTGTGCTGGAGCGCCGGCATGTGCTGGGCGGCTGTGCCACTACCGAAAACCTGTGGCCGGGATACAAGGTATCCACTGCCGCCTATGTGATCAGCCTGTTTTTGCCCAAAATTATTCAGGATTTGAAACTAAAAGAATATGGTCTCAATATCCTGCCGCGCAACCCGTCTTCTTTCACACCGCTGGCCGATAACCGCTATCTGTTGCTGGGACCGGATGAGCATGCCAATCAAAAAGAGATCGCCAAATTCAGCCGCAAAGACGCCGAAGCCTATGCCACCTACAATGCGCTTCTTGAAAGCGTGGCGGAAACCATCGAGCCGGTCTTATCGCGTCCGGCACCGGATCCGCTGCCGCTTCCCAAAGATTTTCGTTCCCTCAGTTTCGGTAAAAAATTGGGGGACGCCGGCAAACTATGGGCCCTCTACAAAGCCATGAAAGAATTGGGAACCGATCTGCCCGAAGCCATCGAGCTTTTGACCGGCGCGGCCCGGCCGATTCTGGATCGCTGGTTTGAATCGGAAACGCTTAAATCCACCCTGGCCACCGATGCCATTATCGGTGCCTTTGCATCCATTTCGGCACCGGGAACCGCCTACGTATTGTTGCACCACGTGATGGGTGAAGCCGGCGGTGCGCGGGGGGTGTGGGGTTATGTGCAGGGAGGAATGGGCGGTCTGGCCGATGCCCTGGAAGCGGCCTGCAAGGATTTGAAGGTCGATATTGTCCGCGAAGCGGAAGTCAAACGCATCCTGGTGGACAACAACCAGGCCAAGGGAGTTGAATTGGCCGACGGGCGGCACTTTGAAGCGCGATCGGTGGCCTCCAGCGTGGATGCCCATCTGACCTTTGAAAAATTTCTAGACCCGGAAATGCTGCCGTCTGATTTTCAAGAGGCGGTCAGTCGCATCGATTATTCCTCGGCTTCGGTTAAGGTAAATGTGGCCTTGGCCGAAGCACCGGAGTTTACCTGCCTGCCCGGCAAAGGCATCGGCCCGCAGCACCAGGGCACCATCCATGTGTCGCCCACCATGGACTATATTGAACGGGCTTATGATGACGCCAAATACGGCCAACCCAGCCGCAGCCCGATTCTGGAAATCACACTGCCGTCCAGTGTGGATAAAACCATATCACCGGAAGGCAAGCATGTAATGTCCATGTTTGTGCAGTACGGCCCGTATCAGTTGGCCGAAAACAACTGGGACGATATCAAAGAAGATTTTGGCGATCGGTGTATCGAACTGCTGGCTGAGCTGGCACCCAATGTGCCCAATGCCATCGAACACCGCCAGGTGTTAAGCCCGGTGGACATGGAGCGCATTTACGGGATAACCGGCGGCAACATCATGCAGGGCGCCATGCATCTGCACCAGCTGTATATGATGCGCCCGGTGGCCGGCTGGGCCGATCATCGCACGCCCATCGACGGGCTGTATCTTTGCGGAGCAGCCAGCCACCCCGGCGGCGGCGTGATGGGGGCTTGCGGCAAAAACGCGGCGGAACAAATTTTGTGCCATTCATAGGCTAAGCCCTTTATGGAAACAAACGCGCAAATTAAACATCGTTAAGGGAAAAAGGCATGTTTTTATAAATGAGCGTTCCTTTTTATTGACCAACCACATCCATCAACACATCTCAAATGACAACTTGCCAAAGCCATTATCCTGCCTAATTTTTCGCTTATATTCATCTTATCTAAAAATGGAGCGTACCCGATTATATGTAAGAAAAGTGAGGGTGCGAGGTTGGCTGTATGTTGCAGCCGCCATTAATATCTGTTGGAGGCCAAAATGAACCGAACAAGATTCATTTCAAATATATTGTTGATTGTCATGGGAATCGTCCTTTTTTCTTATAGCTCCGCGTGGGCCAAAAACCCGATTAATACCAACTGGCGCGGACTGGCCGCTAAAGGGTATGATGTCGTCGCCTATTTCACAGAGGGAAAACCGGTCAAAGGCAAGAGCGATTTTGAGTACCAATGGCAGGGAGCCAAATGGCGCTTTGCAAATGCGGAGCACAAGTCTTTGTTTGAAGCCGACCCGGAAAAGTATGCACCGCAATACGGCGGCTACTGAGCTTACGCCGTGGCGTTGGGTACCACCGCCGATATTGATCCGATTAATGGTTGGGCCATTGTGGACGGCAAGCTGTATCTCAATAAAAATCGAGACATTCAGAAAAAATGGAAAGAGGATATTCCGGGCTACATTCAAAAGGCCGATGCCAATTGGCCGGGCGTGCTGAAATGAAAAAACTTGCAGCTAGTCTTGAAAATTAGAATACATTTTGTGGGAGCATTCCGGGCAGACGCCGTGGCTGAACTTAAGCCCGGTATGTTTTAACAGGTAGAGTTCAACGCTTTCCCAATAGTGCTCGTCGTTGCGGATTTTTTTGCAGCGGGAGCAAATGGGCAATATCTGCTTCATCTCATTTAATTCCGTAACATCCTCGAGAATCAACACCGTTAAAAACGCATCATTGTGATGGAAAGGGGCGGCAGTGATGAAAAAATGTGCATTGCGGGCTTGACCATCTTTTTTAACCTGCATTTCGGTTTGACGCCTGACAACATGATTGCCTTCTAAGGCTTCTTTAACGGACTTTCTGATGATACAATCCGGGCAAAACTTGGTATGCCCGCAGTCCTGTATAGATTCGCGCTCGTGGATGCAGTGCAGCACCTTGCCACACAGACGCTTGAAAAGCGTCTCGGGAGGATCACCCACCATTTGGGCTCCCGCTAGATTAGCATCCAATATTCGAATGTCCGCATCTACCACAAAAAGGGGCATGGGCACCGCATCCATTACCACCCTTAATAGGCTCTCAGCACAGAACCGGTTGTCCTTCATAATACCGACCTTTCTATCCAGAATGAACCCAAATCAGACATGCAGCAACATGTTTACCAGAACAGATCAGGCCCTATTTGATCCCTATCAAAATCGAAGATCTTCATAACGCAACACTGCCAAATAAGCAACCGTCAATTATGCTAATAATTTCAGCAGCTAACTAATGATTCTTTATCAAACAGTTTGAATCTTGGGCCACATTTTTTTACAATCAGATAAAGATGCCGGGTAAACTCTTTTAGCAGGATGGCGTCATATATAACCAATCAAAACTCGAAAGGTGCTTGACCAGGGTTTAAATGCTTTCGCGTTCATTACGATTAATGGTTTGCATTGTGATGCTGACCGGCTGCAGTAGCGGCGGTGGGGGCAACAACGGGAACGATACCGATTCGTTTGTTTCCAAGGGTGATCGCCTTTTGGGAATCGATGTTAATGAATCCCAAGTAGGCACCTATGATACCGCGTTTAACCTAGCCCTATCTTTGGGGATGGATCAGGTCAAAATATCATTGGATTGGAACCAGATAGAGCCAACCGTTGGAAATTACGACGATACAATGCTGGATATTATCGACGCGTATTACCCATTTAAAAACACCTATGTTACGATCGTACTGCGGCCGATTAATACCGGTAACACCACCCTGCCGGCCGATATTGATGGCCGACCGTTGGATGATTCTACTGTAATCAGCGCGTTTGAAAATTTTCTCACCCATTTACACAGCCGGCTGCCAAACCTCAATGCCAGCGGTTATTTGATCGGCATCCATGCGGGCAATGAAATCGATGCCTACCTCGGCGGGGATGCCGTGGCCTGGAGCCAATGGACCACCTTTTTCGATGCGGCCAAGTCAAAAATCAAATCGTTATGGGGCGCCACAATCTATGTCAGTGCCATAGTGCAGTATTCTGCATTGATCGATACCGCTATCCGGTCACAATATTTAACCTTTGCACCCCACGGTGATGTGATTTTAATTAACTATTACCCCCTGCAGCCCGATTTTAGCGTATATGATCCGAGCGTAATTCCTTCCGATTTCGATACCATGGTCAACTATTTCCCGTTTGAAGAAATTCATCTGCAAGAATGCGGATACCCCTCCAGCGTGGTTAACAACAGTAGCGAAAATAAACAGGCGATGTTTGTCTCCGAAGTATTCAAGGCCTGGGATCGACACAAAGACAACATCAAGTTGATCGATTTTACCTGGTTGCATGATGTCAGTGAGGCCCAGGCTGAGATATGGGTGGATGAATATGGAGCCCGCGGCCTAATTTGGGAAAATGCATTCAAACACTATGTCTGGACTTTGGGTATTCGCTATGGTGATGAAACCAACAAGCCGGCATTGGGACAACTGGATTTTGAAGCATCCCGAAGAGGCTGGTAAGTGGAATGCTTTACCAGTCGTAAAGAATTTCCCAGTGCTCATCAAAGGAAGGATCTGTGTAGCTGTAACGGTGATAAAGGGTCTTACCGGTTCCCGGTTGGGTGCCGCTGCCTTCTTTCCAATACCGTAGATAAATAGCCGGTATCATCTGTTGCGAATCCGTGGCATCATCGTTTTGGTCGGTATCCTTTAACCAGACTTCTTTTTCTTCGATGATCTTCCAGACCGTTCCAAAATGTTTGCTGCGAACTTTTTCACCGACACGCGGCAGCCCCATTCTCTCTTTGATATCCTTAAAGCGGTACACCGATTGCCGACTTTGGTCTAAAACCCTTTCACCCATAAACTTGGTGGCAATGGCGCCGACGGGTGCGGTTAAAAGGATGGACAGCACCGCCACTGCTAAAATAACCTCACCCCCCGCAACACCGGCCGCCAGGGGCAACGCACCGATAGCCGCCTGGACCGTGGCTTTGGGAACGTAGGCCACAATGCAAAACATCTTTTCGGCAAAATTGAGGTTGCTGCCGATCAGCGACAGATACGTGCCCAGACTGCGAAATCCAAGCCCCACCACAATCACCGCTGCACCGGTCAACCCGGCATCCCAGGCCACGTGGATGTTGACCTGGGCTCCCACCAGCACAAACAGCAGCAGTTCGGCAAACACCCAGAGCTTTTTGAGTTTCTGTGAGATAATGTGGGCGATCGGCTGGGATTTTTCCAGGATAATAAAACCGATGGCCATAACCCCCAGCAAGCTGGCAATGGGCACATATGCTTCACAGGCGGTTTCCAGCCAGGATATGAATATGGCGGTACCCAACACCAGAATCGTTCGTTTGGGAGGACGCCAATCGTAGGTGGTAAACAACCGAAACAGCAGATAGCCGGGTAGGATGCCGACCAGAATGCCCAAGATGATCGAAAGCGGGATGTGCGCCAGCGCAATCCACATATTGGCCGCCGTTCCACCAACCATTCCCAGCAAAACGGTAAACAGGACGATCACAAAGACATCGTCGATGGAGGAAGCGGCCAACACCAGGGTTGGAATGCCCTTGCGGGTTCCCCGGCCACGATCCATGAAATCGATCATCAAGGGCACCACCACCGCCGGAGAGACAGCGGCCAAAATCGTTCCCAAGAGGGCCGCCTCCATGTAGGTGATATGCAGCAGTTTGGGGGCCACCAACAGAACACCGGCAATTTCAAACAAGGCCGGAATGCAACTCATGATCAGGGCTGTTCGGCCCACACGGTGCAGCGTATCGCGATGCAGTTCAAACCCGGCACGCAGCAAAATAACGATCAGGGCAATTTTGCGAAAGTCTCCGGAAACCGTCATCATTTCCGGCGCCATCAGATTGAACACATACGGTCCGCAGATAACCCCGGCCACCAGCATGCCCACTAGACCTGGAATTTTCAAGCGGCTGGCAACATAGTCAGCCAGCAAGCCTAATATGATGATCAGTGCTAAACTGGCAGCCATTTTCCCGTTTCTCTAGCGGATAGGCACCAATCGGTAAAATCCAAAAACCCCGCCCGTTGAACGCGGGCAAGGTCGCTAACATGGCGTATTACAATGCAGCGGCTGAAGATCATTGCTCACATGATTTCCAAAAAGCGACCAATTAAATCATTGGATTCTTTGGTTTCTGTTATATCCGCATAGATCTTACCAATATCGTGACAAGAGCTTTCGATAACATCCTGTTGTGCATCAACATAAAGTTTCATGGCGGT
>JASJAZ010000036.1 GCA_030066785.1 Desulfobacterales bacterium
GCCTGTTGCAGCCGGCTGAGGTTTTTCAATAAATATCTCAATGGTATGTTTGCCAATGGTTAGCTGGTCTTTGTCTTTGAGAATGTCTTTGGATATGTGTTTTCCATTTAGGTAAGTGCCATTGGTGCTATCCAAATCTTGGATGGCATAATGATCACGATGCTTAATAATGCGTGCGTGGCGACCGGAAACTGCCAGATTATCGATATGCAAATCGCTTTTGGAACTGCGGCCAATCAATATATCTTCTTTGGCGGTTTCAATCTTTTTAATGACTCGATCATTGAGTTTAACCACGATTTTAAGCATGGATCATTTCCTCCTTAATAATCTTTGAAACTTATCTGTCAGATTGCTCCACATATCGGTATAGCAGAAAATGAGCACAACGGAAATATTATCTTTACCGCCGTTTTGATTGGCGACATCAATCAACATTTTACAGCCGGTTTCGGGATTCTTAGCGCTATTGACAATGGATAGGATGACATCATCAGGAACCATGGTGGTTAGACCATCAGAACATAACAGGATGCGATCTTCATTTTCCAAATCATATTCATCCACATCGATTTCCACCTGATAATCGCAACCCACGGCCCGCGTGATGAAGTTTTTGGCTTCCGATCGAGCGGCCTCCTCCTTCGTCATTAATCCTTGACGCACCTGTTCGGCCACAATGGTGTGATCGCGCGTAATCTGTTGGATGGTGTGATTTCGGATTAAATATGCGCGGCTGTCGCCCACATTGGCCACACCCAAACGATTCCCGGAGCATGCGACCACTGCCGTCAGTGTGGTACCCATACTGCGCCAGGCGGAATTACGCAGCGATGCTTCATACACCGATTGGTTTGCCAAGCGAATGGCATAGGCCACATGGTTGGTTGCGTCACAAAAATTTGGATTGAATTCGCCTAAAAAGGGCTCTTTATTGGAAAAGGATTTTTGGGCATATTCTCTAACCGTATCCACGGCCAATTGACTGGCAACTTCCCCCGCCGCATGGCCGCCCATACCATCTGCCACGACATACAGCGCCAGTTTTTCTTCCAGAAAGATGCTGTCTTCATTATTGGCACGGCAGCGCCCTTTATCTGTATTGCCGGCGGCTAGTAATTTCATGTGTCGTTCTCGACTAAAGCGATACACATTTCAAGTTGCTGCATTAGTTGGGCGGCGTTTTTGAAACGCTTGGTTAATTGTTTGGTCAGCAATCTGTTAACAATATCGATACAGCAGCGGGGCACATGGGGATTAACTTCCGGGATCGGTGAATACTGCACACTGGTGATGGCATACATCAGGGTTGCCAGACTATCGCCTTTAAACGGTTTTTGTCCCGTCAACATTTCGTAAAATACGGCGCCCAAAGAGAACAAATCCGATCGGCCGTCTACCTTCTTCCCGGCAACCTGTTCGGGTGACATATAATTGGGCGTGCCGAAAATAACACCAGTTTGGGTCCGTGAGGCACTCATAACCCGTGCGATACCGAAATCGGTAACTTTTACCTGATCGTTTTTGAGCAGCATTATATTGGCAGGCTTGATATCTCGGTGGGCGACATCATTTTTATGCGCATAATCCAAAGCCTCCGCGACGGCATACATCGTATTTAATATTCGATGTACCGGCAGTTGCTTTTCCTTTTGGCAGTATTTGGTTAAGTCGTTACCCTCGAGCAGTTCCATGGCCATGTAGGCCATGTCATAATCTTCACCGACATCGTAAATCGTAACGATATTGGGGTGCGAAAGCTTACCGGCGGCTTCAGCTTCATAAAAGAAACGATTTTTTACCTCTGTGAGTTGATCCTCATCCACCTCCATATAGCGCAAGGTTTTGATCGCCACTTTACGATTTATTTTTGGATCACGCCCTAGATACACCATTCCCATGGCGCCACGGCCCAATTCTTTTAATACCTCATAGCGTCCTAAGGTCGGTTTGGTATCAGCATTCTCGATTAAAATGGTGGCCTCCGGCCTCGAAGAATTGCTAGACAGCGCAAACGTATCCCCAATGCTTTTGAGTTTTACGATCTTATCTTGAATATCCTTGAATTTGCCCGCTTTTAAGATGTGGTCATATACGGCCAGCGCTTTGTTAAACATCCGCTTGCGTTCAAAATCCAACCCCAAGTTATATAGAAGCTCCTTGACCGAAGGGTTTTCGACGGGACATTTCATAAATTTTTCAAAGGCCATATCGAGCATACCCTGACCCTGGAAGGACAGCCCCAGCATCTTGTTCAATTCCAGGCTTTCGTCTTCTTTTTTGCCTGAAAAAATTCGGTAAACCGACAGCGAATAACCGATTAATGATAAAAATACCGGACCGTATAAGCGTAGCCAGTAATTATAGGTTACGAACAGAATAATGACGAAACCGATCCAGGTTACCAAAAAAATTCCAAGGATTAAGGCGCCGTCCTTGGGATTCACACGTGGAATCACAAAGTAGAGAAACAGTCCAAAATACAGAACAGCAATGATTTCAACAGTTGATGCCCAAGATGGGCGGGAAAGATGCTTTTGATTGACAATATTTTCAATTATATTGGCAGCAATCGTAATATTGGGTACCGACGTTTTAAATGCGGTTTGATAGGTTGGCGTTAGGGTTTCAGCGGTGATACCGAGCAGCACGATTTTATTTTTGAATTGTTCGGGCGGAATTCTGCCATTGTAGACATCAACAAAAGAATATGTCTGTACTTGGGAGCCTAAGGCACTAAAATCGATGAGCATGCGAAACTGGTCGTCGGTGGGAATCTGAAATTCTTTAAGACGCAGTCCCCTGAAGCCATTGTCAGTGCCCTTGGTTTTGATATCGGTAAGGCTGCTATCGGAGTACTTTGCGGCGACCTGCAGGCCAAAATAGGGGAAGAAGCGGTTTTGATATTGAATCAACAGTGGTACGCGCCGTAAAATGCCGTCTTTATCCGGCATTAGATTTAGATGGCCTAACGCACCGGCCTTACGCGCCAGTTCATCATAGGTTGGTATGACGCGTTGAATATCAAGTAAGCTTTTATGCTGTTCGCTTGTAAGTTTCAATGATTTCGGATCGCGCTTGGGGGGTGTCGCAGCTCTGTTATTTAATTCGATGGAATTACGTTTTAACCAACCTGAGATTTTCTTTTTACTTTTATCCTCGGAAGGAATTGTCGAGAAGCGCAGGGGCATCACCACGTTAATGGCGGACCTGACAGTCGACATAAGGTAAGCGTCATGATTCAGTTTTTTTTCGACAGCGGCTAAAGTCTCGTCTACTTTGTAGAGATCCTTTTTTTTAGTGACAATTCTTTTTTTGTAGAGCCGCTCGCGCAAATCTCTTACTTCGGTAAGACCCGTATTGAGCTCTTTGCCGGAATATAGCAGACCGATGCCTGTGGTGTGAGCGCCATATTTCGACAAGGCTTGGACCATTTTAGCAATATAGGAGCGCGGCCACGGCCAGCATCCGATTTGGTCAATACTCTTTTCATCAATGGCAACCACCACAATGGGGTTTTTATCCTCACGCTTTTGGATTTTGGTTAACAGATCATAGGTTTTGTATTCCAGTAGTTGCCAAGGATAAAATTCGAGCAACATACATAAAAGTAGGAGCAACGTCAGTGTCGAGCTCAGAAACCAATTGGAAAGGAATATTTTTTTAATTTTCATCGAAATGCGAAACCTAACAGTATCAATTTTTCATCCGATTTGTTGACGCTGCAACAATTCCCCCAAAAAAAAACGGTATGTCTCCGACCATATCTAACCTCAAACCAACATTCAGAAGGTTGTTTGGTAACCTTAAAACCAATTGAATGTCACTGTCGAGACATTAACCGAAAGGAAATTTCGAATAAAAATAAACAAATTAAGGCTAATAATGAAAATTTCACGTCACAGAAGCGCTGTTGCTGCCGCCCCTACAGTGGCGTTGGATGTCATAAACTCAAGAATTCCAACTTATTATAGATTATTTTTTTTTCGGCATTTTGTCAAATAAACTGAAGTTTTGATGGCAATTTTTTTGATAAATAATAAATATTAACAGTAAGTTAATAAAATAAGCCGTGGAACCGGATCAAACTTCGCCTTTAACCTTTTTTATGATTTTTGGTATAAAAAATGAGAAAACAAACAGGCCGATCGAGAAAAATACGTTAAACGATATTAATTGATTCCAGTCACCGGAGGCCCAGACGTTTTTTAAAGTCCCAATAAAAAAGGTGAAAACAAACGTTCCAACAGTGATTCCCAGTCCCGTACCCGTAATATAGTCGGTAAATCGCACTTTGGTTAAGCCCATTCCAAAATTCATGGGCGTAAACGGAAAATAAACCAAGCGTAAATATAAAACCGTGGCAAAACCATTGCGTTCGATGGCATCATCATATTTCTTTAGTTTATCGCCAATAAGCGATGCGGCAAAGTCCCGCCCCAATGTGCGCCCAATATAAAATGCAGCACCGGCGCCAATCATGGCCCCGACCCAGACATACAGAAAACCCCAGTAGGCGCCAAAAATTGCCGCACCTAAGCCTGTTAATAACGTTCCGGGTACAAACAGACAAACACCCACGGCATAGACGCCGATAAAAACAACCGGCGCCCACAGGCCCGCTGTTTCAAGAAATCCTTCCAGCGCGTCCTTTGTTAAGTAGTCTTTTACCGGTGTGTAACGGACCAATAAAATGGCTCCGACGATAAAGGCCACCAGAAGGCAGGCCTTGAGTATCGCTTTACGACGACCCTTGGAGGGTTTTTGATGATATGTAGCCATAGCCTATCTCCTTTATCGGCAGAATGATCGTTAATCTAAATTGAGATATCGTCACTCGTTATTGGAATTGTCTATTTTGATAAAGATGTTAAAAAGGGATCAAAGATTTGTCGGATGAATTTAAGATCCATATAGCGCTGCAACGTTGCCCAGGTATCAGGATTTTTAACCCCCGCATAATCGGTTTGATAGGCAACCCATCCCATAGCCGACCATGATATGCCCCGCAAATATACAAAAGGATCGCGCAAACGAACACGTTCCATCAGCGTGTTTTGCAAATGTTTATCATGAATGTGACGCGCGTAAGCTTGAATAAAGGCGCGTTTTTGCGCTTGGTTCATCTGAAAATCGGTTTTCCATAAAGTCGTTAGCGGCGAGTAAAAATGACATAAATCCTGGGAAGGATCACCCCAGCGTGGCATTTCCCAGTCGACCAGATGAATTGAATTTTTGACGCGGTTAACAATAAAATTGCCGGAGTTCACCTCCGTGTTAATAATGCAGGGCCATGGGTCCTGCTGGTAGTAGCTCTCGGATTGGCGGGCCCCATCGGCCCAATGGATCAGTTCCTTTAAATAAGCGCTGATGTCAGGATCGGCCAATTCTGATTCGAAATAATGCTGCAGCAATTTTTGGCATTCAGTATATATTAGGGTAAGGGCCGCATCTTCTTGGATTAAATGATTATCCGCCTTCGCAACGCCTACTTGGTGGGTCCGACTGAACAGCCAGGCGGCCGCGTCCAAATCGCGGGCATAATCCAGCGGTTTACCCGGTAAATATTGCATCAGCAAAATGCCGTTGGCCAGGTGTTGACGGCTGTCGTCGACAAATAAGGCTCGGGGGGTGACACCGCTGGGCTCTAATAGTTTAAGTGTTTGATATTCATATAATATTTGGTCATCGCGATCGATTTGAGTGCCAACATTGACGCGTACAACCAATGTTGAATGGGCAGTTTGCAACAAATAGTTTAAATTATATTCACCCTGGGCCAGTGGTGTGATCTGGATATCCGCTGCTTTCGGAAAAGGCAGATTATCCCATGGGTGCTTTTTTATGTAAGCAACAACTTCTGGCAGCATTGCTTGCATTAATTCCATATGCTTCCCAATGGCAACGATTGATCAGGTTAAACGTTTTTAGGAAAAAGACGAATTTTATCGGGCGGTATATGGAGGCTGACGTTTTGGTGCGCCTTATATTGCGCCCCTGCAGCCAGCACGATTAGCTGAACCCCATTGCATTGAACCCAAAGTCGGGTAGCGGCACCTTCAAAATTGGTACGCAAGATGGCGCCCCGCAGATGCTTATCATTGGCAGGCGAAATGACGATGTCTTCCGGGCGTATGGTGGCGGTATACGGTTGGTTTTTTTTAAGATCTTGACCGACGGGAAATAATCCTAGGGGAGTTTCAAATTGGCCGTTTTTTATTTCACCCGTGAAAAAGTTGCAACCGCCAAAAAAACGCGCAACATCGGGATCCACTGGTCGATAAAATAGATCCTGCGGTCGCCCTACTTGACGGAGACGCCCATCTAAAATCAGAGATACACGCTGGGACATCATCAGTGCTTCGGATTGATCATGCGTAACAAATATGGTCGTGATATTAGTTTTGGTTTGAATCTCCTGAATTAATTCACGCATTTCCTGCCTAAGATTGGCGTCCAGATTGCTAAGTGGCTCATCAAGCAACAAGATCGCTGGCCGTAAGATGAGAGCCCGTGCCAGGCTCACGCGTTGTTGTTGGCCTCCCGACAATTCGTGGACTTTGTGGCGACCGAATCCATCGAGACGCGTAAGTCGCAAAATGTTGTTAATTTCAGACTGTTTATGTGCGCCGTTTATTTTGCGCATGCGAAGTCCAAAACCAATATTTTGCGCAACATTCATAAACGGAAATAGCAGCGGTTTTTGAAAAACCATAACCGCGTCGCGCTTTTCAGGCGGCAACGCAGTGACATCGACATCATCGATCAAAATGCAGCCCTGATCAGGCTGAATTAAGCCGGCAAGCGCTTTAAGAATGGTTGTTTTGCCGACACCGCTGGGACCCAAAAGGCCCATACATTCGCCATCGCTGACATCCAGATTAAATTTTTCGATGACTGGCGCGCCACCATTATAGGATAATGATAAATTGCGTATTTTAAGAGACCCCATTACCGCACCCCAACAACACTGCGTCCGCCTAAGTACCGGGCACTAAATAACAGGACGATTAATGCCGGCAACACGAAAATGATGCTGACCGCGCCGGCCACCGGCCGATCACCGCTGGCCATGAGAGCAAAAAGCATAATCGGCAACGTGGTCACGCGGCCACCACCGATGATCAGTGTGCTAAGGTATTGCGACCAAGACAATAGAAACGAAAATAAACCGGCCACAATCAGCCCCGGCATGGTAAAAGGCAATATGATTTTAAGCACGATTTGGCCCGAAGACGCTCCCAGTGATCGTGCCTGGTGCTCATAATCGGGATTATAGTTGGAAAAAACGCCCCACATAACAAATATTGAATAAGGCAGGCAAAATGTTAAATGAACCAGGATAACACCGACATATGTTTCGGCCAGACTTAGTCTAATAAACCACAAATGCAACCCCATTGCCACGCACAGCGGCGGAACGATGACCGGCAACATGAACAGCAGGGAAATAAAATCTTTGCCTTTAAAGTCATAAAGCCCGAGCGCCCTGCCTGCGGGTGTGCCAATAATGACAGATGTAAAAGCCGTTATGGTTGCCACCAAAATGCTCTGCAGCAGCGATGCAATGATTTGAGCCCCGGCAGACCCAAATACGTAAAGCCATGCCCGCAAACCCCAGGTTTGGGGCCCCAAGGCCGGATAAAACCAGCGATCACTCAATGACCAAAGCACTAACGGTATAAATGGCAGACAGATCGCCAACGGTATCAGCCAGACAATCATTGGTTTAAACCAGGGTTTCACAGTACGATTCCTTTGCGGCGGGTGATCTTTGTAATGACCTGGGCCATCAATACCGTTAGACTGACAATGACAGCTATCAATATACCGGTTGTGATACCTTCAGGCCGTGCTAACAGGTCGATGTCACTGTAATTACGATAAGCCCATACCGATAGCATCATAGGATAAGTCTGTCCCAACAAATACGGCACTTCAAAGGCCCCGAAGGTATATGCAAATACGATCAAACTGGCGGCTCCCAGGCTGGGAAATATAATCGGCAAGGTGATGTAGCGAAACCGTTGCCAACGATTGGCTTTTAACGTTTGGCCAACTTGCAGCAATTCGATGCCGGTGTTGCTTAAAACCGATAGAATCATCACGGTAATAAAGGGTATTTCTTTCCAGACATAGGTCAAAATGATCCCGATACCCCAGCGATCATTGATTAATAGTGGGAATTGGGAAGATGTATTGATGAGCCCCAATGCCATGGCAAAACGGGATAACAGGCCGGTGGGTGACAGCATAAAGACGGCCGCTACGGCGATGACTAGGTGCGGAACGGTTAATGGAATTTGAATGATGAAATGAATCAGACGGTTTTTGTGCGCTAAAGTTACCAAGAACAATGCCACGGCAACACTTAAACCAGCGGCGATCAGGGTTGAAGCCGTGGCAATGTATAGCGTCAACCATAAACTTTCCAGAAAATCGGGATCCATGAGAACATTCAGGTAATGCTGGATGGAGAGATGATTTGCTGCGGCAACATGCAAGTAGCCGAAACTTTGTAAAATGCCCAAGATAAGACCGCCGCCGAAAAGCACGCCAACAACGATCAAAGCCGGTCCCAATAATATGCTCAAGGACGGCATTACCGGTGCCATGCGGGTGCGAAAATTATGGTTAGTCTGCAACTGATGGCCTTTCATCGCTTTTTGAGGACATGCTTTTCCCAACCTTTTTCAAGCTGAATCAGGATGTGGGAGGGAGGCTCGGGCAACTGATGTTTTTGAAGGATATGCTCCGGCAATGTCGCAACTCCCCGATCAAGTCGCTCAAATTGTTGTTTCCAATCCGCATCCAATCGGTTGGGGTCAATGGCGGGAAAATCCCCCCAGATTTGCGGATCGGCTTTTTTAAACTGGGCTTCGGGGGAAAGCAGAAAATTGGCAATCACCATGGCCCCTTCTGTATCAGAGGCGTTAAACGGAATGGCGACGAAATGTGTGTTGGCAATGGTGCCCTCTTTAAAGACGAAGGTGCGGACACTGTTGGGATACAAACCATCATTGATGGCTTTGGAAGCCTCCGCCGGATGATAGCTTATGGCGAAGTCAATTTCACCGTCGGCAAACAGGTGGGCGAGGCGGCTGGGTGATTCCGGGTAGGTAGTTCCGCGTCGCCACAGAAACGGGGCCAACTCCTTTAAAAGCTGGTAGGTTTTATGCGCGGATTCTGTAAAACGGTTCTCATCATACTGCTGTTGCCAAAAGTCGGCATTGCCGTCCACATGGTAAAATATATGGCGTACGAACACAGAGCCTGTAAAATCCGGTGGTGCCGGATAGGTAAAACGACCGGGATGCGTCCGGATCCATTTGATTAGCGCTTGCATGGTTTGCGGTGGAGAGGGTATGCGAACCGTATCGTAAATCATAACCACCTGGGCGCTGCCCCATGGGGATTCCATACCCTCCACCGGTTCGCCAAAATCGTTGCGGACCGAGGCCAGGTTCCAATTTACCAATTTCTGGTTAGGCAGCAAATCGGCAAACGGTCCGTAAAGCAAATTGTTCTTCTTGGCCGTTCGGAAATTTTCACCATTGATCCACATCAGGTCTATTTTTCCGTTTTTATTTTTCCCGGCTTGCTTTTCAACCAACAGCTTGCTGACGACTTCAGATATATCTTTTACCGGTACTTGCCGCAACCGAATGGCATAAAGGTCATAAACGCGTGGGGCCACATAATCGTTTACAAAATTATTCGTATGGGGAAATCCACCCCACATAAACCAATCGACGGTCTGACCTTTCGCATTCTGCAAAATGTCGGGCCAAGTTGGCTCCTTGGCCGCGCCAAAGCGAGCCAATCCTAAAATACCAGTTATCAATATGGTCAGGATCATTATGCAGATGATAATGGAGCTACGCTTCTTGGCCATGCATCCTCCTTTCAACAATTAAACCTGCCAGTGTTTGGCGCCGGATGAAAAGTGATCCCAGCATTCTTGCGGTTAAGGCTAATTTGCATAGTTAGTTGGATGTCAGAAAAGTAGCTTACAGACATCGTTTTGCAAGCAATGCTTTACACGGTTTCAATTCCTATCTTTGCAAAAAAAACTTGTCAAGCATTGACCATCTAACGAAATGGGTTGTGACACGGCGCACAATCCGTATGCATGGCAGTTAATCTAAAGTATTTCGAGGAAGTTATTCTTCTGCTGCATAAGACCTATGGATAGAAATTTCATTAAGGGGATCAGTAAGATCCAGTCCACCATAGTATTTCAGGCGGTAATTCGCTGAAGTTCACATCGAATTGAGCACCGCATCAATTACGCCGAGTGACGCTTGATTGAATAAGTGGGCCGATGGGCAAAGACATGCATATCAAATTACTCATACGGATCGGCTTCAACGGTGCCGGCCTTTCAAATCGACTGCAATTGCGAGAGGGTCTAACCATACGCTATATGCATTAGGATTGACGTTTGCTAATTTGGTCTGACCGACAATTGATGTCAGTCGTCGGTTCGTGACGTTAAAGTCCCGATAGACACGGGCCGTTGCTTTGCTCTCAATAATTTGAAGGCCATCGGTATGGATTCCCTCCGCAGACAGGTTGAAAGCCGATTCCCACCAATCAGCTTCTTTTCACCGACCATGCTTCGGAATTCATCCCGGCCAAACATATTATTTCCACGCTTCACCTTCTCTGTCCGCATCTTAGCCGCATATAACGCACCGTTTTCGGCCGTCATGCTCGGTTCACAAGGGATTCTATTGTTAATCAAAAATGTAAGCTGGGTGCGGCGCGATGCAATGCATGTGGCTGTTGCATCGAAATTTGAAGGTTTAATAGTAGAAGACAAATAATATGAACGGTTTATGCGGTGCGGTTGAAAGCAATCGATATTTAGAAAAGGGTGGCAAGCGTGATATGCTTCTGGCTGCGGATCAGAGCGGTTGTTCTTACGTTTTTTTAAATAGCCCTTTAAGACCTTTTTTGGGCTTTAGGTTTTTCAGTGAGGGTATTACCACATCGCAGTTCAGACGCAGCATGGAGATAGATGTTTCAAGTCCCGTTAATATCATTAAATAACCACTGTCTGCTTTGCGGACATATAGTCTGTTTTTCTCAAACACTAGATCGGCTTCTTGAATCCCATCCAAAGCGCCAATAAATAGTTCCCACCACGTGTTGTTATCAGGCTTCGTCGGCTGTCGGCCCAAAAATTCCTTAAAAAGGATATCACCCTGATGCGACACCAGCATGACGCCTTTAATGCTGTTCATGCTAAGGATATCATTAAATAATTTATGCAAATCCGCCATGGTTTTCGTTATTGGTAAAATTGTCAGGTTATCAACGCTTGGATAATACTATCTCTAAGCCCCGCTCGATCAATTGATACGACTGTGGTGGATTCACCCGGCAGTATGATGTAATCTTGGGGTTCACCGCGGTTAATATAAGCCAGTTTAAGGCGGCCGCTTTTAAAGAAGCTACCGATACCCGTTGCTTTGGAAATGAAACTGTCCCATGAATTATCCTGATAAATGTCTTCCAAACCGCAGCGATCACCACAGCGGGCGTGCAGTTTTTTGCGAATGCTCGCAATAAAATCAGTTTGCGATTCAGCCGCTGAGGGATTAGCATCGCGATCGAGGCCGTCTTCGCCGGATTCGTCTTTACGTCGCATGGCTTCTAGCAATAGGCTCTGTAAATCACCATCAATTTTTTTAGGTTTTGACGGGCATGAGTCTTGGATCTGCAAAGATACTTCTTCCCAAGAAAAAATTTCATAAATTGCCGCTTTTGTCCGTAGATGATTCTGGCGGGCATCCAATAATTCGCCCTCCTTAAAAAATAGAACGCCCTGATTGCCGGTTTTGCTGTCCTCCAGACGGATTGTGCACGTGCGTTGCTCCATTTCAATCATCTGCAGAAAAGTGCCTGAGGATACGCTATGCAATGTTCCGCCCTCGGCTTCTTTGCGAAGTGCCGACTTTATTTGTGAAGCAAGGGTTCTAATTCCAATTGGCTTGGTTAAATAGGCGACGGCTCCATTATCTTTCGCGAATTTTTCCATTTCAGGAGTGCTATGGGCGGTGATGATAATGACCGGTATTTCCGGATAATTTTCGGAAAGATTCGACAACAGGGTGATGCCGTCCATACGCGGCATTTTCAGGTCAGCGATGATTAAGGCAACAACATTGTTTTCAAGTTGTTCCAAAGCCGCCAGGCCGTCACTGGCCGTCAAGACAAAATAGCTTGCATCAATTTTTTCAAGGCCTTTTTTTATTTGATGCAACATGCCTTGATCGTCATCCACCGCCAGCAATACTTTTTTCATGGATCTACCGCTGCTTTAGATTTTTTCTGATAGTGATCAATTATGGTTCATTTTCAATCGGTAGGAAAATAATTCATTATTCCCTAATTAATTGACCGTCTTCAGGCCAATAACCGCCTAAATGCCTTGTAAGGATGATACAAGGAATGTTTAATGTAAGTCCGTTTTTCACCAATTTGGGAATTTGTCAATATGAAAGCACCTAACACCTTTGTACATATTAGCAATTTTTAGCATTTGACTCAAGGCTGGTTGTGTGGCGGGGCAACAGCGTTGCGTTGGAAGCAACGATGAGTTCAGCACTAAATACTTAAGCCGTATTTAGCCAGTAAAACATCGTATTGCTTATGCCAAACAGCAAGACTTTTCTTTAGCGCCGGCAATAATTTGAGATCGCCGGCAAGAGATTTGACCGATATGAAAACACCATTAAACAAATCCTCTTCAGAAGCATCCCCGTCAAATCGAATTGATCCATCGGAGTATTCGAATTCAGCTGCGAACGGATCAAGAAATGGGTAATTTTTAACATTTTCAACAAATTTTTTGCGCAGTAGGGTCTTAAAATCGGTTTTAATACTTTTATCAGCGGTAACCATATTTTCAAAAACACGCAGCAGTTCCTCTAAGGCTTCAATATTAAATGCTATTGAGTTTTCTTCTTTGCCAGTCGCGCCATTGTCTGGGCTTTTCAGTGATGGCAGTTTACTGACGTGAAAAACACCACCCTGTTCTTTGGTTTTACTAATCAAGTATTGATGGCTGGACTGCGCTTTGCCTAAATCGTGGGCATCCCAGCTATAGGAGCCCCCGAATAATGAGCCGTTGTTGAAAAAAATTAATCCGCCGTTTTGATCGTTGCCAAAGGAGGCATCAATGTAACCCGTAAGCTTTTCAGCTTCCATTTTTTTAATAAGGCCCTCCAAATCTGTAAACTCCGTGCTTAAGTCGGTGTAGATTTTTTTAGCATCTTGCAGGTTGGCCCAAAAAGAAATGTAGTCTTGGTCGATTGTATATATCGAAACGGTAAAATTGTTGTCGGCAGCGGTTTCAATGAGGCGATCAATTGCCGGTTTACCGGTGATTTCCCCGGTTTTATCCTTTAAATAGCCATTAAGAAATTCATCGTTGTCGAAAAAAATGACCCCCTCAGCGCTTGGCGATTTGAAATAGACCGCCCCTGTTCCAATTTCACCCTGATAATGTTCAAACAGACGGTTAAGGTTGATATAATAACTATTAAGATCTTTTAGAATCGGCTTTTCTTTGGGTAAAATTATCATTGGAACTGTTATTCAATCTCCTGGTACATCTATCGTTGTCTGGACAGGGGGAAACGCAGCGGTCTAACGCCGCCGTCGCCGGAGACGGTCAATAGAGAGGCGGATGCTGTCTTGCATACGAGCGATTGCTTGGGCCAAATCACCAATCTCATCTTTGCGGTTGGTTTTAATCTCAACGTCCAGTTCACCCACGCTAATACGGTCGGCGGCATCGGTGAGATCCCGGATCGGCTTGGCCATGGCGCGTACTGAGAACCAGGCGATGAGCAGTGCGAGAACCGCGGTAGCACCCAATATGGTGTAAGCGAACTGTTGTTCGATTTGAAATGCTTCAAAGGCTTCGTTGACGCTCTGCTGGATAGCCAGTAGCCAACCATTTCTGGTCTTACGCACCAGACCCAATGTTTTATCGCCGGATATGTCGGTAAAAGTGATCATGCCGCGTTCACCCTTCTTATAGGCGGCAATCAGAGGATGCTTGTTGAGTTTTTTCTGACTGCGCACGTAGGCAGCGTTGGAATGCGCCAGTACTTTGCCCTTTTCATCCAGCAGAAAAGCACGACCGGTGCTGCCTTCGCGCCAATTGGCTACGCGCTTGGAGATATCGGTTAAATGCATCGCATTGGCGATTACGCCTACAACTTTTTTACCTTGTTTAATCGGCACGGCCTGAACCAACGCGGGCTTTTTCGAGGTTTTGCCGATCAGCGTTTGCCACGTAAATTTTTTTCCACCGATAATGTCTTTGTAATACTGTCGATCGGAATAATCCTTAAGGGGCTTGCCGTCACTGCGGGCCACATTCATGCCGTCCACACCGACCGTAAACACAAGATATTTCCAAGGATAGGCCTTTTGGATCGATTTTAGAACCGGTTCTTGCTCCAGACGATTCATGGAAATAATACCCGGTTGTTTGGAGGCAGCTATCAAGGCCCGCAGATTTTTATCAAACCATTCATCCATGTGGCTGACAAGACCCGTGGCTACCTGTGAACCAAATTTTTCAGTGTCATTTTGGATTAAGCTGGCGGTGGTCTGCGACGAAATATACCAATAAATCGCCAGAGGCGCTAATGCGACAATCACAAAAACCGGCAAAGCTTTGGTTACCAAAGACATCCGCATTTTTGGCAGTTTGGGAGCCTTGGCGGCTTTTTTCTTAGCCGGTTTTTCAGAAATCTCAGCCGTCGCTGGTGCTGGGCGCTCTACAACAGGAGGTTTTTCAGCAGATGGTGCCTTAGGCGGCGGTGCAGCCGGCTTGGGCCCTTCCGAAGAGGGAGCGGGTTTGTAGGCGGTAATGATATGACTGCAGGCCTTGCACTTAAAGCTGGCCTCTTTGCCTTTAATTTTGTTGGGATCGATTCGGTATTTTTTACCGCATTCCTCGCAAATGACTATCATAACTGCTCCTTTAACCAAACATCATTTCTTTTAGTATCATCGAAATTATTGGCTAATAATCTGCTTGTGAATATCTTATTTGGTAAAGAAAAACAGGTTCTAAACGCTGGTTTCCCTTATTTTATTGACCATATTTTTCTTAAAAGCTGCCAATTTTTCATCGCGCTGAATTTCGCGGGATAGTAAATCAACGAGTTCAGCGGCTTGATCACTGGGAAAGTTGGACAGATCATAACCCAAGTCAGCTACTGCATCTTCAATAAATATTTCGGCTACCGGCCCGATGGCCAGTATCAGCTGTTCTTTGAGATATTGAAAAAAAGAGTTGTCCAGAATTCTGCGATCGGCACGCGCTGTTTCGATCAGCTTAAGTTCCACCAAACGATTAATAATGGTTTGGGAGGCATTCAAATCAATGCCGATTTTTTGACAAATGACGCCCAGGTTTCTTTTGCCGTCTAACTCCATCAGCATACTTAACATTTGACTGTCCAATGAGAATTCACCAAGATCGTCCCTTACAACCCGACGAAATACCATGGTAGAAAGCTCATCAGACGAAAAATTCATACACTTGTCTCCAATAATGATAAATGCCAGCCTTTTGTCATTTTGCAGATCGCGCGAATCAATTCTGCATGGTGACCCTAATCTGGCATTATCTTGAATAAGGATCTATACCGACTTTTATCCGCGATTTATCCCTTTTTTAACCAAGCTTGCAGTTCTTGTTTAAGGGTTTTAAATTCATCGTGAATTAACTGTTTGAGTTCTTCCATTATATCGGCATCGATTGCAGAGGCCTTTACTTTTTGCGGCTTTTGCTTTTTTTCTTTATGTTGATCAATCTCTTGCTTCAGGTTTTTAAACTTCTTAACTGAAACGCCTAAAACCTTTTTTCTTTCAGAAACGCTAATACCTTTTGCAAGCGTTACCTGCTCCAATCCATTATAGACCGAATTTAATACTTTAGTGGCATCGGGGTGAGCGTTGCCTTTATTAACGCGGATATATTTTCCCAAAGAATCCAGCAGCTTGAGAAATTGCAGGATAATGCTATCTTTTCGATACGTTGTTTTTAGCCGGCGAACTTCCTTGACAAGCCGAGACATTATTTCATCTGAGATTTCCCAATCAATTGACAGTACGATTGCTTTGAGTTTTTCAAGCGGCGTATCGTCGACTTCATCGCCTTCAGTGGAAAATTCTAATGCTTGCGAAACTTCCGAATCAAAATCTTCCACGCTCTGCGGTGCAGATTCTGCCGTGGCTGTTTGTTTTAGAGGTTTGGCATCCTTGGCTGAGTCATTATCGATAATGTCTGTCGAGGTGCCACCTTCACTGAATAGGTCTTCCAACCGTTTTTCTACTTCGGAAGTTAAGAAATCATCTTTTTTGGCAGCCAATGAATTTGCCTCCTGCTATTTTAGCTCTTGCTGTAAGGAAACCATGACCATTAGAATAATTTTCTTCATGGTTTCCGCCACATTGGTCCCCTGGACGGCGCTGGCACTAAATGAAGGTGCTTGCAACTCTTTGTTTAAATCTTCTTCCAACACTTCAACTGGTAATAATGGGACACCTTGCTCGGCCAGATCCCTTTTATTGTACTGCAAAACAATGGGAAGAGTATCGATGTTTTTTTTATAGGCAATCAGATTGTCCTGAAGGTTTTTCAGTGAATCGGTGTTTTTCTCGCGACGAACTTCCATAGAGTCAGCTACAAAAACGACGCCGTCGACACCTCTTAAAACCAGTTTGCGGGTTGCATTATACTTAACCTGTCCGGGAACCGTATATAATTGAATTTTGATATCATAGCCTTTAATTTGACCCATTTCAAAAGGGAGAAAATCAAAAAATAGAGTTCGATCGCCATGGGTTTTAATTGCGATCATTTCAGTCTGTATGCGGTGATTAAACTGCTTATAAATGTACTCCAGATTGGTCGTCTTCCCTCCTCTGCCGGGTCCGTAATATACAATTTTGACTTGGACTTCTTTCTTTTTCAGATTTACAAATGCCATCTAGTGCTAGCCCCGTGATATACAGAATGAAATATCCGTATTATTCGATCTAAAACTAGGTTCCAGTGGTCGATTCAAGAATCGATTTAATTTTTTCCACCGCTTCTGCAACTTTCAGCCTTAAAAACCCTAACGAGACTTCTTTGCCGAAGATGGTCACCAAGAGAAAATCATTTAATATTTTACTGAAATGGATATTTTCTGTTTTACCTTTGTGGAATAAGAGCGAAAATTCATCTTCACCAATAATTTTGGCCATTGTACTGACCGCTCCGAAATTACCTGCCGCGAGCGCCGCCAAAGAATAGACATCGTGTTTCATTTTGCCGTTATCAAGATTGACAATGATGTTGCCTGACATGTCAATCAGAACGACACAATGCACGCCCAAGTCAATAAGACCCTCCTGAAGCACCTGCTCCAGAGAATCAAGTTGTTTGTAGTCAAATGTATAGGACAATGGTTATACCCTCCCGTGGTGATGAGACGTCATCGCCGAAGATTTGAGCTGTTTGATGAACATATACAGCTCAAAAAAATTGGGTGAATTTCACCCTGTGATCTTGTCTTTTATTGTCGGTTGGTCAGAAGGAAATATTTAATTTATAACGTCCAGCGACCAAAGGATTTTAAGTGGAAATTTATTTCCTATTACCCATTTAAATTAACAAATTTTTGGGCAAAAGTGCAACAAAAAACTGAAAAAACTGGAATTTTTGGCATTGCATTTAGTGGGTTACAGGTGCCTGTATGTAGACAGATGGTTTTGCAAGCTGTTGCGGTTCTGTTTTTTTGACAATCGTTTTGCTGATCTAAAATTTAGGTCTGCCATTATATTTTTTTCGATCACTTTAAGGAAGATCAGAGCCTGTTACAGGCGTTTCATTTTTCGAAAATCAGATTAATGCGATACTTTTTAGAAGTATGCCAAAGAAGCTTTTTAAGAAGTGGGATTATTTTTTGGGGTTAACCGGTCGCTATAATCACTGTTCGCCATCTGTTTTAATTTTGCTAAACCCAAAAAAGACATGGGGGAGTTGCCGACTAGCCTTCAGGTAGATTTTGAAGTTGATTACCGTTCACTTTTTGCAACCGAAAATAGCTTTCGGCCGGCGCAGTTTTATTACGAATGACGAATGCATTATTTTAACAAAAAAGTACTTCCATTTGGGGTACTTTGCTCGGTGAAGAAAAAGCGGTCACGCATTGAATCTACATGCCTTGGCATTTATTCAGAATTAAGGATATCTGCAACTGCGCTTTCAATGGTGTCAAATTTAAACTGAAAGCCATGCGCCATAAGTTTTTCAGGCGTGACCCGTTGGCTGGCGAGCAACGTATTGCCAAATTCGCCCATTGCCAGACGCAGCATAAAGGCTGGTGTAGGAAAAGACGACGGCTTTTTAAGAGCTTGTCCCATTGCCTTGGCTAGATCAAGATTTCGCACCGGATTCGGTGCACAAAAATTAACCGGTCCTGTCATTTCCCTGTTTTCAATGACAAACTGAATCGCTGTCAAAAGATCAGCAATATGGATCCAAGGAAACCATTGCGAGCCATCACCCAAGGGTCCGCCAACGTATGATTTAAAGGCCGTAATCATTTTTTGCATGGCGCCCCCGGTGTGTCCGAGTACAATGCCGAAACGCGCGGCAACCACCCGAACACCCCTATTTTCTGCGCGCCAGGCCTCATTTTCCCAATCTTGTCCTACTCGTGCCAGAAAATCATTGCCCGGGGGTGATTGTTCCGTGATGATTGTATCCCCGCAGCTGCCGTAATAACCGACCGCCGACGCGCTGCACATGCTAATATCTTTGCCGATCGGCAAAGCTTCAACTATCCTGCGCGTTGTTAGGATCCGGCTATCGTAAATCTGCTGCTTGTAGCTTTGGGTCCAGCGTTTTAAGATGGTTTTACCGGCTAGATTGACAACGGCGTCCACCGAGGCCAGCGAATTGGCGAGTTCTTCATCGGTTAACGTGGTCGTTGAAAGGTAGCTGAAATTGATGTGTTCAATACGGTTTTGTTTTGTTTGGGTGCCCAGACCGATCACATGGTGTCCTTGGTCCAAGAGATGTTCTGACAGTTGATGGCCGACAAAACCCAATGCGCCGGAAATAAATACCTTCATCAGCTTGCGCTCCATTTTAATTGTATGTGATGTTTGTTGTTTATTAAACTTACTGCTGCTACTGATTAATTATTGGTCCGATTCTGACCATTGGCAATCAGATACGCCTCATTCGATATGATATTGGCCGGATTCGATGTAAGGGATATCTTCGACATCAATGGCCTTTACAATGTCGGAATAGAGACGGTTTTTCAATTCTGCAACAATACGTCGGTTTTTTTTGATGGTTTTGGCGAACGCCAAAGTCTCATTCATGAGTGTATCGTGAGGATAGGCTTCCCTCACAACGTTATGGGCTTTACATTCGGTGGCGGTTAAACGGCTACCGAGCAATTGCATTTCTTGCAATTTATACATGGGAATCGCTTTTTTTAATAGAGCATTCATGCCTGGCAAAAAAGGGATACCCAAATCGACTTCCGGAAAGCAGAAAAAGCCCCTATCGGTGCGCATAAAACGAAAATCAAAGGCACAACACAAGATCGCACCTCCGGCAAAGGCATGCCCTGTAATGGCGGCAATGGTTACCAGAGGATAGAGTAAAATGCGTTTATAAAGCCGATTGAGGCTATAGAAAAATTGCTTGGCAGTTTCCATGTCCCGATTTTGTAAAACCGGAATCAACCAGTCCAGATCAATGCCATTTGAAAAAATTTTTTCATGCGCGGAATCGACCACCAGGGTGCGGGCATCCGTAGTGTTTTCAATTTGATCTAAAATGGAAAGGAAAGCGGTTAGAAATGATGGATTAAAGCGGTTTTCTCCATTTTGCATGGTAATAGAAGCGACATGCGCATCCATCCGGAAATCAATCATGGCTAACCTTCACTACAGTAGGGTCAATGATGCTTGCACAAACTAGATTAATTATAGGCTACTTAAACTA
>JASJAZ010000173.1 GCA_030066785.1 Desulfobacterales bacterium
CGTCGACATCGTGGTCAGCAATCCCCCGTTTCGCAAAGTTCATTCGGGCCGCATCAATCCCAGGCAGGAAAAAGCGATCGCCCGACATGAAATTGCCATGACATTGTCTGATTTGGTGGATGTGTCGCGGCAAATGCTATCAACCAAAGGTCGCATGATTACGATTTACCCATCTGAGCGCTCCGTGGATTTAATGGTCCAGATGCGGGGCGCCGGTATTGAACCAAAATTTGTTCATGTGGTGCATTCCAGACCGAATGAAGCCGCCAAATTGATCGTTATCGATGGGATCAAAGGGGGACGACCGGGTGTGAAGCTGATGCCGCCCCTAATAGTGTATCAGCCAGACGGCCAATATTCTGCAACTGTGCAGGCGATGATGCGACCTTGAAATTTATTTCTTAATATGCACAAAAGTGCAATCTAATTCATTCCATATTCTACACGTCCAAATTTAATATTTCTGCAATAATACTGAACAGTTAAAATCTCACCTGTTTTTTTGATCCATAAGTGACAAAATTTGTTTGCCCTAACTGCCCCAATTTGTCGGTTTTGCACGCCATTGCTAATAGGCCGCGTCTTAACTGCCTGCCACGGTTAGAAAATTTTTTCAGAGAATTTCGGCATAGATATTGCGAATAATTATAGGGCGTTACGCACGAAAAAGGAGGCCGTGATTTTTATCAAAATTACTAGCAACTTACCGAGCTAAACCTGTGGATGGCGCGCTTTATCACCGAATTGGGTGACAAAAGTTGGCACCGCTAACGGCTTTCAACCACCAATTAAGGGGCACAAGATCAATTCTTTTTAAAACATATGAGGGTGACATCAAAAGGAGGGCAAAATGAAAAGTAGGGTATGCATTATCTTGACCTTGTTGCTGGCCGCAGCGTTCTTAGCGGCGCCGGCGATGGCCAGTGTGGATTCCAATTCCGAACTGGTTTTAAAAACCAAAAAAGTAAAAGTTAAAAAGTGGTCCTACGGTTTCAAACGTTTTAATGTTCGGCATAAACCCGGCGGCGATGGCGTCTTGCAGATTACAAAGGGTGAAAAAAGTAACATGCTGAACTGGGGGTTTGTGATCGTTAATCGCCAGTTCATCTCTCTAAAGCACTTCTTTAGAAACGATGATCCGGAAATGGAAAGAGAAATTCATCTGCGCAAGGGCAAAAACCGGGTGTATGTTTTTATTAAAGGCAAGCGCGGATACTACCATCATAAAAATAAAAAGAAACACCGCAGACATTACTATCGTTCCAGAGGCGCATCCATTGAGGTTGCGATTAAGGCAGATGGTGTTGCACCGCCACCGGAAGTCAGCTTTTCGGTGAGGCCTCAGGCCACGATGATGGCCATGGCCTCTACCGCAGGCAGTGAGAGTAATGCCCTCTCAATTGAAAGAGGCCAATCCTGCGTCTTGCAGTGGACTTCCAAGAATGTGGTTTTTATGAATATTGTGCCTGGTGTCGGGGATATTACCGGGGAAGCCATTGCGTCAGGCAATCGGGTGGTAAAACCCTCGGAAACAACTAGCTATGTACTAACCGCTTCCGGCAGGGGAGATAAAACGATTGAAAAAACAGTGACAGTCAACGTCACCGCACCTCCGCCGGTAGTATCGATGTTTACGGCCACGCCGCAAGACATCAATTTAGGTCAGGCCTTCACTTTGGCCTGGAGTGCGGCTAATGCCGACCATTGCATTATCCAGCCGGGGGATATGTCAGTCTCTGCTAGCGGTAATCAAGATATGACGCCCACGAATACGGGAACCTTGGAGTACACGGTCACAGCCATTGGTGAGGACGGTCGTCAATCCGATCCGGCGACAGTTAGCGTTACGGTGACCGATGTCCCGTCGAAAATTTTTACGCTTGCTGAAAACATTGTGTCACCAAATTTACAAAATCCGGGCGCTCCATGGAGCATGGCAAAGGATTCAAATGGTAATGTATATGTAATTGTTAATGATTATATCCTTCGATTGGAGGGCGATGGAACGGCGACAGAAGTCCACCAAGGTGGTTTTCCGCAAGGAATTGTCTTTGATGCTAACGATAACCTATATGTGGCCGATAACTACAATAACTCAATCTTAAAAGCTACACCTGGTAATAACTATACTGATATGGCAACATTTAGGGGCAACACTGATGGCATTGCCTATCCGTCTAACTTGGTATTTGGATCCTGCGATCCAGCTAATCCTGCCGATCCTGGTTGCCTGTATGTTGCCAATTTGAATGATGACTTTGGGCCCAACGGTTACGTCTTGAAAGTTCCACTTGACGACTCCACCCCAACCACGGTTGCTGGGGGTTTTAACTACCCGGTTGGACTGGCCTTTGACAACACAGGCAAAATGTATGTTACAACTTGGAATGATAATATCGTGTGGGTAGTTGACCTTGTCAACTCCATTGGTCCAAGCACTTTCTTGGGCGATACGGTTGCGCTCGGCATGCCTACCGGCATCGCGGTTGACCGAGCCGGCAACGTGTATGTATCTGATTATGCCAATCATATTATCCGAAAAGTTGATCCAACCGGCATGGTCAGCACGTTTGCAGGTTTTTTGGATAGTACTGCTCCAATTGGTGCATCGGATGGGAATATTTGCGTTGTGGCCGATCCAAGCGCGCCGGCAGAAGGTCCGGTTTATCCGGATGCAAGATTTAGCTACCCAGCAGGACTTTTTGTCGACGTGGACGACAACCTTTATATAGTTGATAGCAACAATAATAGAATCCGTGTGGTCGGAAAAAATTACGACAGCAATAGTTGCCCGTAGAACCCATAAATTGGGATAACTACGAAATCATTTTTATCCTTTATTCCGAGCAGCGCTGGTGTTCACATTACTGGCGCTGCTCGACCTTTTTTCACAGATAATTTCAGTGTTTTAATAAATGCCGATCGACTTTTCAGCCCTCTGCCCCATTTTTTGAGAGCTATTGCGTTCATCATTCGTTGAATTTAAAGCGGAATCTTTGATCAATGCATGGTGAGTCGACACCGATTCGAGCAAGTGACCTCTCACTGACACTCCCAATGTTATCAGGCCTCGACGGACCAAAAAAATAATAATTACCCGCACGGGGGAATAGTAGAACATTTCTGGTTCCCTGCCGCTTCTGCCTGGTTGTTATCCGGCTTTGAAAGCAAATAAAGAAATAATTTTCCTGAACAGCAACAATCGTTTGGAAATATTGACAGGCCTGATAAAACATTATATGCAGTCATTTTTAGGTGACCATTTCGGAGAGGTGGCTGAGTGGTTGAAAGCGGCGGTCTCGAAAACCGTTGGGGGTTCACGCCCTCCGCAGGTTCGAATCCTGTCCTCTCCGCCACATTTGATAAAAGTATCCGTTCAGAAACACGCCGGCGATTCTTTTTTGCTAGTATGCAGACACCGGCTACCGCCAAAAATTAAAGAGGAGAGATGTCCGAGCTGGCTGAAGGAGCACGACTGGAAATCGTGTGTGCTGCCAAAAGCGGCACCGAGGGTTCGAATCCCTCTCTCTCCGCCACATTCTTTTCCCCTTGATCTTGCCGATCCTATTTTATCTTTGAGATACATTTATTCCCAGCAAAAAAGGTTGCGTATTGGCCCGGTGTGACCTATTATCCGTGCATGTTTTGTGAAAGCCAGTATTTGCCATGTCATATTTAGTTCTTGCCCGTAAATACCGCCCCCAGCGCTTTGAAGAGGTCGTCGACCAGGATCACGTTACCCGTACTTTGACCAATGCCATTGAGGCTGATCGGGTGGCCCACGCACTGTTATTTGCCGGTCCGCGCGGCACCGGCAAAACCACTGTGGCCCGCATCATGGCCAAAGCCATGAACTGCCGGAAAGGCCCCACAGCCACGCCTTGTAATGCGTGCCAATCATGTCAGTCGATCACCAAAAGTCACGCCGTTGACGTTTATGAAATTGATGGCGCTTCCAATAATAGCGTGGACCAGGTGCGGGAATTGCGGGAAAATATCAGGTATATGCCGGCGCACAGCCCCTACAAAATTTACATCATTGATGAAGTTCACATGCTCAGTATTGCGGCCTTCAATGCGCTTCTCAAAACGCTGGAGGAACCGCCTGCACACATTCTGTTTATGTTTGCCACCACCGAGCCGCAAAAGATACCGATCACAATCCTATCGCGTTGCCAACGACACGATTTTAAGCGAATCGGTACCCAAAGCTTAACACAATATATGGCGCAGGTAGCCACACAGGAAAATGTAACCATCGATCAGGATAGTCTATGGCTGATCGCCCGGGAGGCGGCCGGCGGGATGCGCGATGCCCTTAGCCTGCTGGATCAGTTGATCGCTGCCGAAGCCGATGCCATCTCTTCGCAACAGGTATTGGAAATACTGGGCATCATCAATCGCAAGGCTATTTTCGATACAGCGGATGCGATCTTGAAACAGGACATGTCAGTATTGCTAAGCATATTGGAAGAGAACTATCGCCGGGGATGGGACCTAAAAAAGTATTATGCTGATTTGTTGGAGCACTTTCGCAATTTATTGGTGGTTAAGCTGGATTCGGCAGTGGACGATCTCATCGACAATCCCAGTCATGAAATTGAGCTGATGAAGTCCCAGGCGGATCCCGTGTCACATACCTATTTAACTCAAGTGTTTGATCTGCTGTTTAAGCAGGAAGTGGCTGTTAAGCTATCCCAACAACCCAAACTGGCCATTGAAATGGTGTTTTTCAGATTATTTCAGATCAAACCGGCGTTGCCCATTGATGAGCTTATCGAAAAACTTGATAAATTACATGCCAAACTAGCAGCGACCAGCAGCACTGATCCGTTCGTTTCTTTGCCAGACAGTGACGTTGCGACTCAAAACACGGATCAACCTTTGAAAAAGCTTACAGAATCTATAGCGTTGGAAGGCATCGAAACCGTATCGCCGGCAAGCGATGATGTTGAAAAATCAGCGATTGAGCCCGATATGTCTCTGGGAAACATCTGGGAAAAACTTTTAGCGCAGGTAGCCCAGAAGCATCCGTCCCTGCATGCGTCTTTGGCCACCGGCGAATTGGAAAAAATAACTGGTAACCGGTTGGAAATTACGCTAAAGGGCAGTGATTTTAATGCTAGTCTGATCAATCGCACGAAAAACCAGCAAGCTTTGCAACAGATTTGTCAGGCACTTTTCGGCAAGAACATGGAAATTAAGGTTAAAAGGCAAGCAGCAGCAACTGACCAGAGTGTCCCTGAAAAAAAAAAGCTACATGAACAGCTAAAACAGGAGGCTTTGAATCATCCTCTGGTTCAGGACAGCATTGAAATATTTGGCGGCAAAGTGGTCGATGTGAAGATCCGATAGATATACCGATAAAGGCATTAAAGGAGGATTTTTTGATGAAAGGTATGGGAAATATGATGAAGCAGGCCCAGAAGCTTCAGTCTAAAATGTTAAAAATGCAGGAAGAACTGGCGGAAAAAACGGTGGAGGCGGCTGCGGGGGGCGGCATGGTTAAAGTGGTGGCAAACGGCCGGCAGCAGGTTTTATCCATACAAATTGAGCCCGAGGTTGTTGATCCGGAAGACGTTGAAATGCTGCAGGACTTGGTGCTGGCAGCAGTCAACGATGCCTTGGCCCGATCTCAGGAAATGATGGCTTCGGAAATGGGTAAGTTGACCGGCGGTGTTAACATCCCGGGCCTGACCTAGCCGCTTGATGCTGTTGTGTAAACGATTCTCTGAACAAAAAAGAAATGTGTAGGTATATGAACCATTATCCGCTATCCATACGCAATGCCATTAAACAACTCTCGAAACTTCCAGGCATTGGCGGCAAAACGGCGGAGCGTCTGGCTATGCATATTTTGCGATCAGCGCGCCGTGATGCCGAAGACCTGGCCCGCAGTATCCATGAGCTTAAAGCCAATGTGCGGTTGTGCAGCAGTTGTTTTGCTTTAAGTGATGCCGAGCTCTGTTTGATCTGCAGCGATCCGGCGCGTGATACCGGCATCTTATGTGTGGTTGAGCAACCAGCAGACATGGTCGCGATTGAGAAATCGGGAGCTTTTAAAGGGCGTTACCACATTCTGCAAGGGGTGCTTTCACCCATGGACGGTGTGGGGCCGGACGCGTTGCGTATCAAGGAACTGTTTGCACGTATCTCCGCCTCCCATGTGACTGAAGTGGTCTTGGCAACCAGCACCAGTGTGGAGGGCGAAGCCACCGCCGCGTATCTTTCCGAGCAACTGAGCCGATTCAAGATCAGCGTCAGCCGCATAGCTTCCGGCGTTCCCGTGGGGGGCGATTTAAAATATGTGGATCAGGTAACACTTAGACGGGCGATGGAAGGGCGTCACGATTTTTAAACATGTCATCAAACGAAGTATTTAAATGCACGCTGTGCGGTGATTGCTGCAAGGGCTATGGTGGCACTTATGTCACTACGGACGATATCCGTGCCATCGCCGATTATATTGATGAAGAACCAGAAAGTTTCATTGAAAAATTTTGCACCACTTCCGGTAGAAAACAAGTCTTGTCTCAAAAACCGGATGGTTACTGTGTTTTCTGGGATCGAGTGTGCACTATCCATCCGGTCAAACCCCGCATGTGCCGGGCATGGCCCTATATCGAAAGCGTTTTAGTGGATGTTCAAAACTGGTACAGCATGGGCAGTATGTGTCCCGGTATCCGTAAGGAGGTCGCTGAGGCCACGGTCAGAAAAGCGGTTGAAGCAATGCTGCCGGCTAAAAACTTAAGATGAAAAAATTATTTTGCGGGCTCAGCCTTCCACCTTTCTACAGGCATTAACCGGTAGACTGTACTTTTTTCACCATCGCGCATAATTTTCGACAGAATCTTTCTTTCTTCCAGTATCGCCACACTCGTTTTGAGTTGGTCCTTCGTGCTGTTCCACACTTCCTGCAGGGAACCGATGGTAATGCTGGTTCCTGCATCGTTTAATCCGCAACACAGCAGATAAGCCGATATCGCCTCTACTGGCAGACCGAGTTTGAATATTTTCTGATTAATGGCGGCCGCGTGATCATGTTGGTGCATGGGCTGATTCCTCCTAGATTTTATTTGAAATAACGCCTATTATAATCATTGATTGCGGTTTGTGATGTCCTAACACTTTTTTATCAGTTACCAACCTTGACCAGCAACATTTGACGAATGCATGATTGCAGTGAAATTCAAATACAAATCATTTTAATCTGGAGCGGATAATTTCAGAAGCAATTTGTGTCCCGGCTTGAAATAGGTTATGTGCCTAACACACATCTTTGCAAAGACACTTTTGCATTTGTTCTGTAATAGACTGTTTCCAAAAATGGAGATCATCAATTCATGATCGGCGTATTTGATTCCGGAATAGGGGGACTCACGGTGGTCCGTGCGCTCAGGGAACAACTGCCAGGTTATGATATCGTGTATTTTGGCGATACGGCCCGCGCACCTTATGGAACCAAAAGCCCAAAGACAGTGATCGATTACGCCAATGAAATCATCGCATTTCTGATAGCCCAAGGCGCCCAGCTAATCGTCATGGCCTGCAACACCGTCTCCAGTGTGGCCACTGCTACGGTGACGGAGCAATTTTCCCTGCCGATCTTTGACGTTGTGACCCCGGCGGTCGACCAGGCGGTCGGGCTTGGGCACCGGCCGATCATCGGCGTGATCGGCACCCGCGCTACCATTGCCAGCAATATTTATGAGCGTAAGATAAAAAAATTGCGCCCTGACGCCAAGGTGCACTCAAAGGCCTGCCCCCTTCTGGTGCCGCTGGTGGAGGAGGGCTGGCTGCAAAAGCCCGAGACCGTTATGATTGTTAAAAAATACTTGCATCCATTGAAGGTGAGGCAGGTCAATAGCCTCATTCTGGGTTGCACCCACTATCCGGTCATAAAAAAAGTTATTCAGCGCAAGATCGGCAAGCAGGTGCATATCATTGATTCATCCCTGGCAGTGGCCGCGGAGGTGGCCGCTTATATAAGCCGTCATCCGGAACTGGGCGCAGGCATTGCCAAACACAACCGTTTAGAATTGTTTGTATCCGATATCACTACCCAGTTTAAAAAAACCGCTCAAATGCTTTTCAAGCAGCACATCCAGCTTGAATTGCAGCGGCTTTAACGTCTGCATGGCCCAAAACCGGTGCACTATGGTTCCTGACGTTGGCATAAGCCTTGATCACCTGATCAACCGTGATCCGCGACAAACATGGCCGTTGTTTGCATTCGTTTGACAGCACCTCAAAACAGGGTGTGCATTCATTAAGGTTTTGTATGACACTGATACTTGTCCCCAGCGGTTTCCAACGCCGCGGGTCAGAAGGGCCAAAGACCGCCACCCCGGGTATCCCTAAATACCCTGCTAAATGCGTCACACCTGAATCGTTGCCGATATAGCCTTTTGCCGAAGACAATAAGGGGACTAAATCGGCAAGTTTCAGTAGATTATATGTTTTAAGAGTGAAAGCAGGTATCGCCTCCAAGCGTTGCAGCAGCATCTGATCCGCGGGTCCTAAAATGAACGCCGGTTGCCATCCTTGGTCACGGAAATGATAGGCAACCTCCAAAAACCGGTTGAGGGCCCAGTTCTTGCGCCGGCTTCCTGAACCGGGATGAATCAGCAACAGGGGACCACCGTCGGATAAATTCGCTGGGTGATTTATACGGTTAGTTGCCGAGGACTCATTGCGAGACAGATACGCGAGGGAATCAATCAATTCAAGCTTTTCCAGTTGCTTGACTATGAAAGTGGCAACATGGATACGCTGTGAGGCCTCCGGCCGCGAAAGGATGTGATAGACGCTGGTATTGGTCCAATGCTTTAACGACACAGCCGGTCTGTTGGATACGGAAAAGATTATGATCGCCTGATATTTTGCCAAAACTGTTTTTAGGTCATGGCAAGGTGTTGGAGATGCATCGCCGAACAAGGTGGCATAAGTGCATGATTCCAGGGGCAGGGCGGATTGGACTAATTCCACCGAT
>JASJAZ010000169.1 GCA_030066785.1 Desulfobacterales bacterium
TAAAATGAAAATGTGGGTCTCTATCATATGAGAGCCTCGCGATTTCAATATTCATATACAATTAGTATCTTATTGCGATTCTTGAATATGCAACCGTCCGCCTGCCGCAGAGGGAGGGGGCCTGGGTGAGTTCGCACCGGTCCCAGTCATGCTATCTGTAGCAGGTCTGAAATTTCGGCGATGTGGTTTTTAGAAGGCCTATATAAAAATTAGAAGTTGAGTCGAATTAATGTGAGTTTTTCTTGATGTGTCGCATGATGAAATGGAAGGCCACGCCACCCCCAGAATCAGGGCCGCTAATCCCAGCAGGGTTAGACCAGCATACTTTTCGATATCGAAAACGATCACCTTGCGGGCAATCGCGTGATCAGGGCCACTTCCAGCACAATCTGGACGTGAAGCGCCCCTTCAATCAGATAAATACGGATGGATTCGAGCAGTTCAAGGCAGATCAGGATTAGCAGAAAGAATCCAAAAATCTCCAGCAGTTCGTTGATTTCAAAGAGGATAATAGGGGGGCAAGATGAGGTCCGCAACGATGATCCAATCCAACTCGATGGTCTCTATCAGAATCACACAGAATCACAAAACAAATCATGCCAATCAGCATAAAAATAATGGCTTTTTCAATTTTTTTTAAATATACCCCATTTCTCCCAGTCTAAGCTTCAGGATCCTTTACCAGTAAAGAACGTTCGCATTTCATTTATACCGACAAACGCACGATCGATGTGTGCTTCGGTATTGCAGATGTGGGGGCATAGCCGCAAGCCACCTGTGGTCGACCTAGCAATACCGAACTTGTAATAGAGCATATCAGCCACTTTGGCCCGCTGTTCGGAGGGGATATCCATGATGACGACTCCGTGGCTGAATTCAGGACTTTCCGGTGTTACCAACCTGAAATCGGAATTCTTCCATCCCTGCTTGAGGCGATCCGCCAGATATATGACACGATTGTGGACATTTTGGAGGCCAATGGTCTGATGGATCTTAACCGTAACCAGTATAGTGGATATGGCCACATCGTTGCGCTGACCGAGGGTTTCAAAACAGCGCGCTTCTGGAAGGTCCTCTCAACGACAATATGACCGATATATCCGAAGGTATTGGGCCAAGTCTTTTTCGCATGCGTTTTTTTGACATAAAGGATGCCGGTTTCTTTGGGGCCGCAGAACAACTTGTGGGAGCTGGCAACAAAGCTGTCACAGTCCATGTCTTTAAGATCCAGAGCACCCCAGTTAATGCCTAAAAATGAGAAAGGGCAAGCTTCATGTAACCCGAAAAGAATCGGATTTATCATGAAAACCTGCCCTTAAGGGGTTTATGCTCGCAAAACGCTAGAAAGCGTAGGTAACCAAAACAGCGCCAAAAAATTGAAATTCACTGCCTTGATCCACAACCGGGCTGTCATCATCAGCATCACCGGTGAGTGTGCTGAAACTAGTAATGCCCTTTAGATTCCAGTTCGGCAAAAATCTCCAGTTGGCCCCCAAATCAAGCCCAACATTATAAATACTCGAATCCGCTTCGTACTCATCTAAATTGCTGCGGCGTGAATCCGCACTATTGATGCCAAAATAGGTATCCATATAATCATCATCCGCCCATTTGGCATGACCGCCAATGGAAAGCGCCCACTCCTGATTGATGATCCAATTGTATCCACCACTCAATTCAGCCGTCCAGCCATCATTGGCATCGCCCAAGTCGGATAAAAATTCTAACTCGGCATACCAATTATTGTAGGCAAAACCACCGAAGGCGCCAAACATGTTGGCATCACTGACGGTTTTCAACTTATCAACCTTGTTATCTTCAACATCGCTGCGCTTGGCGATGTAGTTGTAGGAAGGTCCCAAACGCCACATTTGGCTTGGCATCAGATTAGCTTTCAAATGCAAGCCTTTTAGGGAAACAAACATACCATTGTCAAATTTTGCCATGCCGTAGGGCACCGGCACAAGTTCATAGTCTTCAGACCCTTCATAGTCCGGTGCCACACCAATACCACCCCCGAGTTCAAATTCGGCGGCTACGGACATGGTTGCCATACCGGCCACCAAAAATAAAATTGATGCCCCAATTAGCCCTAATTTTTTCATCTGATTGCCTCCATTGTTTAATGTTTGATTCTTTGTTTGGTTAACATTAGTTCCCAATCTCATGATGATACATAAATATCTAACCTCTTTATCCATTTTTCATTGTTAGCATTGATAGTTCCACTTCCCCGTACCTACGCCTCTGCCGCTTGAGGTAGATTACGGAAGTCTGTCGTGAAAATCTTCAAAGACCAGTAACTTCAGTGAGTGCTTCCTGGTGCTGCTTTTAAATCAATGAGAGTTTCAGTGCTGGAACTGGCATTTAGCCAAAGCTGTTTAGCACCTATTTAGAAATAAGTTACCCGCTACATAGTCTAGTTATATTTTTCTGTCCAGTCCAAAACGCTCATAACCATTTAATATGAACTATTTTAATAAGTTAAAATGCAGTATTGCCGTTTTTAAACTAGGTGACACGCGTCCGGGCCTACAAACCATCTCAATTAATTCAGCAGCGGTTTCACAAAATTCTGTACACAAAAGTGCCATAATCGTCATAAAAGCCACCGAAACAATAATAGTAGACACCAAGCCGTTTGACAGATGGGGTTGAACCTAAAGCAAATACAAGCTATGAGCATTGATCGGATGAATGCCATCATCTACCGCTAAACTTGGGCTGCCTATGAATTATCGCACAATTGCAAATGTCCTGGGAAAACTATTGATCGTTACCGGCTGTTCGATGGTATTGCCATTAATCTGCACGCTGTACTATGGAGAAAACGATCTATATGCCATCGTTGCTTCAGGCATGATAACCATCAGCCTGGGGCTGCCGCTGTGGTGGTTTTTTCGCCGTCACCATGAGTTAAATATAAAAGACGGTTTTTTCATTGCCGTATTCGGATGGATACTAATTTCTGCGCTTTCCAGCCTGCCTTTTATGATTCACGGATCGATTCCTTCTTTTACTGATGCATTTTTCGAAATGATGTCCGGTTACACCACCAGTGGCGCAACTATTCTGACAGATATTGAAGTGGTGCCCCACGGACTATTATTTTGGCGCAGCCAAACCCATTTACTGGGCGGTATGGGGTTTCTAACATTAACAGTAATATTTCTGCCGCATGGCATGGGCGGGTTGCGCATTTTTCGGGCAGAATCTAGCCCCGGCCAGGTAATCACCAAAGAAAAATTTATTCCCCGTAACCGCGACACCATGATCTGGCTCTGGGGCATTTATATGGCCTTGAACCTATTGGAAACCATCTTGTTGTGCCTGGGCGGCATGTCGCTGTTCGATTCATTATGCCATTCTTTCGGAACGGTATCGACTTCCGGCTATTCCCCCTGGAATGCCAGCATCGGACATTACAACAGTGCCTATTTCGACTGGATTATCATCCTATTTATGTTTCTGGGCGGAATGACCTTCATGTTGTTTTATTTTATGCTACAGGGCAACTGGCATATGTTGAAAATCAACACCGAATTTCGCTGGTATGTGGGTTTTCTGCTGTTTTTTTGTGGTATTGTTACATGGATTCTGTGGCAGGCAAACACATACGGCAGTTTTATGGATGCCCTGCGATATGCCACCTTCCAGGTAATCTCCCTTTTAACTACCACCGGCTTCACCACGGCCGATTATGAAAAATGGCCCCAGGCAGCCCAAATGTTTCTTTATACAGTATGTTTTATCGGGGCTTGCGCCGGTTCGACCACCAGCGGCATCAAGATCGTCCATTACGTCATTATCTGTAAATATGGAGTGGCCACGATCAAACGCATCTTTTTCAAGCCCATGGCGGTTGTATCGGTGCGCATGAATCAGCGCCCGGTCGATCCTCAAATCATTGACCTGGCCGTCTGCTATTTCATCGTGAATATATTTCTGGTGCTGGGAGGGGCTTGCTTTATGGTGCTGGTGGATAATATGGACTATGTCACCGGCATGAGTTCGGTCATTGCCACCCTTATGAACATCGGTCCGGGCTTTGGTGCGGTGGGACCGTCTGAAAACTATGCCCATATTTCAGATGTGGGCAAATGGTTCTTATCCTGGAATATGCTGGTTGGTCGGTTGGAGATGTTTTCGGCGTTGGTGATATTCTATCCATCTTTCTGGAGGAAATAGGTTGATCCCCTATCCCGCCTCCTCACAGATGCGATCACGCTAAAAATAATTTTTGAACATCTTTTAGATGGGGTGAAATACAAACGACAATAACCCGCTCATCACTGTGGATGTGGGTGTCGCCTACAGCGACTTGCCAGGCACCATCACGGTAAATGGCACCGATCATAATCTTGCCGTAATAGGAAGCATCCAATTTAGAAAGCGGCTTGCGGGTAATCGGAGATTTCGGTGCCGCAACAAGTTCTACCACTTCAGCCTCAAATCCGTGCAGATGCGCCACAGAAAGTAATTCTCCCCGGCGAATAAACTTTAGTATTTCATTGCCCGCCAGTATTTTTTTATTCAAAGCGATATCGGATCCGATGGTGGCCGCCAGCACCAGGTAATCCTCTTTGTTGACCAGAGCAATACATTTTCTCTGTTTGGAATTGGATCGGTTATCATGAGTGTTCATTATGTGCTTTGCCAGCACACAACTCATGATGTTGGCTTCATTTTCACCGGTGGCGGTAATAAAGGTATCCATATCCAAGAGCCCTGCCGATAACAAAACATTCGTATCCGAACCATCGCCGTGCAAGACTTCTGCATCGTCTAAGGCAAAAGACAATTCCTGGGCACATTTTTCATCTTTCTCAATCAGTCGAACATCGATTGATTTTCCCAAAAGCTCGGCTAAACGGCGCCCCACCAAGCCGCCACCTAATATCATCACCCGATGGCGCTTCTGTTGTTGAACACCCGTCATCTCCATCAATTTGGGTAAATTTTCATTGCTGGCCATGAAAAAGGCCTGATCCTGGGGCAAAAGCTCATAATCTCCGCCGGGAATGATCGTCGTAATGCCGCGTGCAATGGCAACAACTCGGAAGGGAAAATCCTGATGTGCTTGGGAAATTTCTTGCAGACTTCGGTGGGCCAGCGGCGATTCATTGTGAATGCGGGTGGCCATGACTTGAATTTGGCCCTCGGCGACATCGATGATATCGTTGCCCGCACGCAGCTTGATTAACCTTACAATCTCCTGAGCAGCCAATTCTTCAGGGTGAATGATCAGATCTATCTTTAAATCTTTGGTACCGAGGATAGAATCTTCCCCACCAAATTCCAAAGAACGCACCCGGGCTATTTTTCGGGGAATACCAAAGCGATCGGCAATCAAGGAAGCCATCATGTTAACAGCGTCGTTGTCGGTGACGGCAATGAGGTAATCCATTTTCTCGGCGGCGGCTTCGCGCAAGCATTTGATGCTCATGGCATTGCCCTGTATCAACCGGGCATCCAAAGCCCCATCGGCTTGGCGAATCAGATCCGCTTCCGATTCGATCGCTGTGATCGCGTAACCTTCATGCACCAGCCGTTTAGCCAGATAAAGCCCAATCCCGCCAAGTCCCAAGATCAAGATATTCGTAGATTCTGTCGATTTCTTTGCAGCCATAGATATAAAAACGCTTTGCTAGTTCAATTTTCGGCTATGTGGCCTGTCCCGCCCGATCCGGTTTCAAAACGCTTCAATTTTTACGTAATTCCACCTACATTGTCAACTTGCGGCATGATGCTGGTATGCAATTTTAATGAAATAACCAGGATATCAGCCGATATAAGAAAATGGTACCGATGTACTTAATATTTATGCAATACGCAGGAATTGTTTTAGAATTACCCTCTAATGTGAGGTTTCAAATGGATCAAACAAATTTTCGAGATGTACCCTTAAAACATTCCCTGATTGGTGTAGTGCAAGTAAACATAGCGAATCTTTCTATGAAGGCTATTGGTGCAACTTGGAATCTAATGCAGGTCAGGTAGATTTTGGGTCCGTATGTGACAGTTTTGAAAGGCAGGTTTCGTCGAAATATGCTGTTTCGAATCTCACCGCTGTCCACCCCTGCTTCTAAATCGAGAAATCGATGATGCGGCGGCAGGTCTGAAGGATCTTTTTTTTCACCGGCCTCCAAATCGGAAAACTCGATCCGGACCTTAGCAAGGCCGTTAAACGCCATGTCGATCATGGCAGGACGGAAAACCGGGGGATATCATATTTGACGATCTCTCAGGGCAGACGGTGCCATGGCGCCACGATTACTTTGTCAAACTGCTGGCATAACGCCTCTGCCACCGTCCGATGACGATGGCCCGGCGGATTAAAGCTCCCCCGGTAATATGGCGCCCTTTTGCTCATGTCGTGGCTCCCTGTTAGAGTTTCGGCGCTAATGACCACCGCAGCCTCTTCTACACAGGCTGCGGGCCTAATAAAAAGTAAAAAAGGCTGCTTTTATAAAACGGATAAATCAGAGATGGCAAGTGGTGAGTCTGCTGCTGTTTATGTCATTAGGGTTCTAATTAAAATACGATACCTTTTCATCCAATATTTAACCCGCCTGAAAGACGTCTTGATTTACATGAAAAATTATTTTTGATTTGGTTTGCAAATCGCGACTTCTATAAATTAACGAACACTGTTGATTAGTTGTAGCTGTACGACATAAACACTGTTTTTTCTATTGATATTAAACAGTTAACATCATTATTAATTTATCAAGATTTCTTCATTGTCAAGCTTTTTATTGTCTATGGGGTTGTGACGTTGGATCACCTTATCTATTGCCCGGTAGTAATCTCTGCGTACTTTCTGGTTAGACACCCGGCAGTACTGTTGGGTGGTTTTGATGCGCGTATGGCCTAGTAGGTCCTGGATGGTCACCAAATCTGCATCGGCGTTAAGCATTTGCGTTGCCATGGTGTGACGTAGTTGGTGACAGGTAACTTTCAAGCCGGCCTTTTTAGCGTAGTATTGCATACGGTGCTGGATACCGCGAACATTAAGCGGTTGGCCGCGAAAGCGTCCTTTGTTGACCAGAAACAGCCGTCTGGTGCGTGCAAAGGGTCTTAGCTTCAAATATGCCAAAAGCGCCTGATAGGCGTCTTTGCTCAAGTAGACCACCCGTTCCTTAGCGCCCTTGCCGTGATAGACAAACACCTGGGCTCGCTTTAAATCCACCGCCGCCAGACTCAGCTTGGCCACCTCTGTGATCCGCAGTCCGCAGCGCAGCATCAGTTTGAAGATGGCCCGATCGCGGGCATCATCAATGTGTGCAAACAGCACACGCACCTGCTCATCACGCAGGTATCGCGGCAGCGGCCTGGACATGCGCAGCGCATCTTGACCGCGTACCGGATTTGTCATCACGAGTTCTTGTTCATTGATCAGATAGTCATAAAACCTGCGGATACTATGCAGGTAGCAGTTGATAGTTTTGGGCTTCAGACGCCTGGCCCACAGATGATCGATGAAGCCAAGCAATTTGTGGTGGTCGACAGATTCGATGGGTACATCGAGCCAAATCACAAATTGCCTCAATGTGCTCATGTAGTTGCGGATCGTGTATTTAGAGTAATTGCGCCGCTTCAACGATCGACGGTAGTTGATAATCGCATCGGTAATGTTCATTGATCTCTCCTGTTTCAATGATGGCCATGGCTTGGTAATAAGCCTTTCGGCGGGTGTTGTCGCTCAGCCGCGCATATCGACGGGTCATCTCGATACTTTTATGGCCCAATAGCTCTTGCAGACACTGCAACGGCATGCCGGCATTTAACAGCTCGGTGGCATAGGTGTGGCGCAGACTGTGCAGTGTATAGGCTTTGTGGACCAGGCTGGCCTTGTTAAGGCAGTTTGTAAAGATGTTACGCGCGGCCTCATAGCAAAGCGGCCCGCCGCCGCGCCCGCAGAAGATAAATTCGCTTTCACACTTGCGCTGCTGCAGCCATTTCTTCAAAACATTTGCAGCATCAGCGCTCAGATAAACGATACGGCCGATCCGATTTTTTTGCGCTTCAAAAATCCGGATACTTTGATCCTCTAAATTGAGATCCATGACCTTGGTGTTTAATAGCTCGCCGATGCGCATGCCGGTGCGAAGCAGTGTCAGTATCAGCGCCCGATCGCGAAGCTTTGTCAGCACTGCAAGCAGCAGCACTACATCTTTAGCATCGATAGCACGCGGCAGTCTGTCGGGCAGCTTGATGCGCAGCTTGTGCTTGAGAAGATCGGGTGCAATCAACTTTTGTTCCAACAGGTATCTTAAAAAACTATATAGCCCGCGCAGCCTTGCATGCACGGTGGTCGCAGCTATGCCCCGATCCTGTTCGGCCTCCACAAATCCACTGATGTGCTCGCGGCCCAGCGAGCACAGATCAGTACAACCACTTGTTTTTAAATAGTGTAAAAACAGCAAAATGGCCGTGGCGCTGCTGCGGATGGTGTTGGGCCGGCAATTGCGACGCAGCTTGGCGCGCAAATATGTCTCAACCTGAACTCGAGCGCAAAGCCCCTTTGTCGTGATCTGGTGCAAGGCCTTTTCGATCGCAGGGCTGGTAAGTTTCTTCTCGGATTGATCAAAAGTGGGAAAAAGGGGGGCCTGGGTGGCTTTGGGTTTAAAGTCGGGAAAAAAATGAGGCCTTTTTTCTGCACGCATTCTTTCGAGGTTCATCACTACCTCCTTTCGCTTTTTGCAGAAAAAACAGGTAGATAATGACCTTTATCAAAGCCTCAGTCAATTACCATTTTATTTCGTACAGATTGAGATATTCGGTACAATCAGATCAGATGAAATCATTACCGATTTGTTTTAGACATCTGGAATTTATCTGGGAAACCGTGAATTTGTCAATTTAAGTACTTATTTGACCCGTGATTGGCTAAAATAATTGGCTGTTAGAATGTGGTGATTACAAACGGATATCGCAGGAATTTTGAAAACTGATTACTACCGAATTGTTAAAGAAATCTGTTGACTCCTTATTTGACGATTAACTGAAATAACCAGCGCGAGCCGTGGTTCCTATGAAATTTAGAATTAATTGTCCCGCCGTAAGAGAAGATATGCCATTGAGGTCCAGTTTTGGTGCGATCTCCACAATGTCCATGCCCAACAATTGGCCCTT
>JASJAZ010000170.1 GCA_030066785.1 Desulfobacterales bacterium
AACCGTTTTGCCTTCCGCAATCGGGGCACTGCCAGGTAATCCCGTTACATGACATCCCCCACAGATTTTCCAGCATGCAATCCTGGCAAATACTAAAACCACAGCGGCAATGCCAACAAAAAGGCAATTGCTTACCACAACAACTACAATGGTATACTTTTATGCGCCGGCGGCGGTTACGAAATTGCGGTTGGGTGCTCAATTTGAGAAGATCACACAGACTTGTTGTTTTGATACAATGATGTTAAACGTTGCTTGTTTCACTCGGAAGAAATACTTCATTTTTCAGCGCCAGTAAAATAATGCGGCATCATTTAACTGTCAACGTCACAATGGACATCAGCCCAAATTAGCAGCTTCGCAGACATGGAATCATGAATGCCACACAAACGATTTATCTTATTGACGGCACAGCTTATATTCATCGAGCCTACCATGCAATCCGGGGATTGACCAATTCCAAAGGACTTCCCACCAATGCTATCTTCGGTTTCGCCCGGATGCTGCTAAAACTGATGGAAGATTACACACCCCAATTCGGGGCCATGTGCTTTGATGCCAAAGGGCCCACATTCAGACATAAAATATATCAAGACTACAAAGCCAACCGTCCTCCCATGCCCGATGATATGGCCGTGCAGATTCCATATATCAAGGAAGTGACCGCCGGTTTTAATCTCCCTGTTTTTGAAATGTCAGGGTATGAGGCCGACGATCTTATTGGTACACTGGCTTTGATGGCGGTAAGGGCTGGTTTTCAGGTGATCATGGTAACAGGCGATAAAGATTTCATGCAGCTGGTCAACGACAATGCCCGCATATGGGACCCCATGAAGGATAAAATTATCGACAAACAGACAATCAACGATTCTTTCGGATTGGTGCCGCAGCAGATGATCGATGTGATGGGTCTTTCCGGCGATGCTTCCGACAATATTCCGGGAGTACCGGGCATCGGTCAGAAAACGGCTGTAGGCCTGATTCAAAATTTCGGCAGTTTGGAAGATGTCTATGCCAACATCGATCAAATCACCCGTAAAAAACAGAAAGAAAACCTTATCCAGTTTAAAGACCAGGCGCTTTTGAGTCGACAGTTAGTAACCATTAATTGCAAGGTGCCTTTGGATTTCAATCCCCAATCGTTTGAACTGGCCCCGCCGAATTCCGATCATCTGGCAGGTTTGTTTAAAGATTTGGAGTTTCGTCAACTGCAGCGCCAATTTCCCCAACAGGCTGATTTAAGTAATAAAAATTATCAACTCATTGACAATTCTGAAACGCTGGCCAAACTTATTCGCCGACTGGAAAAAGTAGACCTGATGGCTCTGGACACTGAAACGACTAGTCTGAACCCAATGGCTGCACAATTGGTCGGTATTTCACTGGCGATTGAACCCCACCAGGCATTTTATATTCCCTGCGGTCACACCTACGATGGTATTCGCAAACAATTAGATGCTGACACATTACTGCACAGCTTAATGCCGATTCTAACAAATCCTGATATCGGAAAAGTTGGCCAAAACATCAAATACGATTGGCTCGTCCTGGCCCGCCACGGGGTTGATCTGAAAGGTGTGGTATTTGACACCATGTTAGCATCTTATTTACTCAATCCATCCAAACGCGCGCATAACTTAGATCAGATCGCTTTGGATTTTTTGGATCATAAGACCATTTCATTTAAGGAAGTGACCGATAACGGTAAAATAAATTTCGATGAGGTGCCAATCGAAAAGGCCCTACCCTATGCCTGCGAAGATGCCGATATCACCCTTTTGGCCCAAACCGTGCTGGCGCCAAAGCTGGAAGAGCTTAAACTGACCAAACTGTTTAATGATGTGGAAATACCGCTGGTGGGAGTCTTAATGGCCATGGAAATGCGCGGCATCTGTGTGGATCAAGATCAACTGCGCGGTCTTTCGCGGGATTTTCGACAGCAACTAGCACAAATTGAGACACAGGTATATCGCCTGGCCGGGGAAGAGTTCAACCTTAATTCTTCCCAGCAACTGGGGCATATTTTATTCGATAAATTAAAGTTGCCCGTTCAGAAAAAAACCCGCAAAAAAACAGCCTATTCCACCGACGTTGATGTATTAACCGCCTTGGCGCCACTCCATGAAATACCGGCACTGGTGCTAAATCATCGTACACTGGCCAAATTGAAATCCACCTATGCCGATGCGTTAATCGGAATGGTCAATCCGAACACCGGCCGCATCCATACATCCTATAATCAAACCGTAACCGCTACCGGTCGCTTAAGCAGCTCTGATCCGAATTTACAAAACATTCCGATTCGCACTGCAGAAGGGCGCAAAATACGCAAGGCCTTTATACCGCCTGAAAATTGGTGGCTGCTGTCTGCCGATTATTCACAGGTAGAACTGCGAATCCTGGCGCATTACGCCAAAGACGATATCCTGATTCAGGCGTTTCGCAAGGACGAAGATATTCACGCCCGCACAGCCACCGAAGTTTTCCAAGTGTTTCCACAGATGATCACCAACGAACTCAGACGCCATGCCAAGGTCATCAACTTTGGTATCATCTACGGCATGAGTGCGTATAGCCTGTCTAAGCAGCTCGATATCAGCCAAAAAATGGCGCAAACGTATATCAATAATTATTTTGACCGTTACAAGGGAGTCAAACAATTTATTGATCAGACGATTGCCGATGCACGCCAATCCCAAAAAACCAGCACGCTGCTGGGACGCATCCGACTCCTGCCGGATATCAACAGCGCGAATCATAATGTCCGCCGTTTTGCTGAAAGAATTGCGGTCAATACACCGATTCAAGGCACCGCCGCAGACCTTATCAAAGTGGCCATGATACAAATGAACCATGCCTTAAAGCAACGTCACTTCCAGTCTGCCATGTTGTTGACGGTCCATGATGAACTGGTATTCGAGGTGCCCCCGAATGAATTGGAACCGATGCAGCATTTGGTGAAAGAAATCATGGAAAATGTGTGGGATTTGGAAATTCCATTGAAAGTGAACGTCAAATGGGGCCGCAATTGGGATGAAGCCCATTAGCAATCGTTCATCATTCGATATCGATATCATGCTGGTCTGCGGTACCAAAAAGAAGTGTCCCCCATCGACAGACGATGATTCGGCCAATTAATAAAAAGCGATACCCAGAAAGCCTTTTACCACAGGATACAAGATATCCTCCACTCTGTTTTCCGCAATATCCAGCTGGCTAAGAACCGCACGGCAGGTATCTTTGCAAAAATAGCCTTAGAATTCATTCCTAAAACATATCCAAACCGGTTCAAAATCAAAATCGATTAAAACGAATTTTAGCCCCTAAAAATACAAATAATTCAATTTTTATTTGACTTCAAAAATCTTCTGTCTCTATTATATAAGTATCTGAAACTGTTTCTTTTTTAATGAAAGGGTAATCCCTGGTTATGGACATGAACATTCCTGACATCGACATCAAGAGCGATACGAGTTTACAAAAAAATCTTTTAGATGCCTTAAGCCCTCTGAATGCCGCCATTAAAAACATCCGGCTGTATCCACCCAGCAGTGATTTGATTCGAGCGGCCATTGAAAAGGCCTTTCAAGCCATAACAGCAATTCTAAACGAAGATGCCTCTCTCGTACTGGCCGAGTCAGGCAAGAATTACATCATTGGCGGGCAAATACTGCCTCCGGATGAACAACAAAAACATCCCCAGTTAATGGGATTGTTTGAAATTATGGCCAATTTTGAAATCAAAAGCATGGAATTCAAAGCAGGCTTAGAGCAGGCTGAGCTACAAGAATTCATCGAAATGTTAAGCGGCAATCCCGAGGAAGCCAAAACGAAAGGATTATTTCAAGACATCATCGACAACAAATCATTCCCACACATCGGTATCGATCATAAGGTGTATATTGAAATCGATAAAGACCGTCAGATTTTAAGCCAGATTGACCTCAAAGATGAAGATGTGGTCCGTCACCTACTGGGTATTGAACAGATCTCGCAGGAAGATGTCACGAAAGTTCGTGAAATGGCCAAAAATCCGCAATGGTTCAGCCAACTGCTGCAATCCGGAATGCAAATGCTCAGGTCTGAAGAAAAACAGACTGACGAAATCCAACTGGTCAAAGGCATCGGACAAATGATTCAATCTGCCAATGATATGGCGCAACCTAATGAGCAGGAAAAAATAAATCACCAATTAGCCGATCTACTGGCAAGCCTGGATGAAAAAACCCTGGAATTGCTTTGCACCCACAATCCAGGAAATGTTGTAGCGGATAAACTATTTGAAAATGTCTTAGATCGCTTAGATAAAGAAAAATTTAAAAACCTGGCCCAAAACCTCCAGCTGGCGGTTGCCACGACACCCAACAGCCAAAAAGCAAGCTCCGATACTCAGTTGTCAGGTCAAGCGTTGCACTCTATTCAAAATGCCGTTGAACTTATGCAACGCTACGGCAACGTGCAAGAATTACCACAATCACAGACAAGCAAGAACCCGACGGCGAAAGACCTTCCGGAGAACCAGGCCAAAGAGCTGTTAAGCGGTGATATAACGCCGGTCCAAATTGAAAAACTTACCAGCGTTATCGAAAACCTTTTATCGCAGCAAGCTGAGGACCAAGCCAATCAGTTTATCGATCGGTTATCTGCTGGTTATACCAGCAATGACCCCAGTGTACTTAAAAATGTTTCCACCTCAAGCGCTAAGCTGGGCGATTTAATGGTTACCGGTAAACAGTTTGAAAGCTTAAATCGCTTAAGCGACAGCATGTTAACCTGGCTGCAGCGGCAATCAGAGGTAACACCGGTGGTTGAAGACACTTGTCAGCATATGCAAAAATTAGCGCATAACCTTATTGATAATGGCAATTATGCTGACGGACAGCGCATCCTGTCAACATTCCATAATCTTTATACCCAAAATTTGGATAAAGATGTCACGCTAAAAACACTGGCAGACAAAACTTTGCGAGAAAGTGTTGATACCAAAACAGTTAATGCTATCTGGGAAGAGTTTCGCTCCAATAACAACAATCAAGGTGAAGAAGCGGCGACATTGCTCAACAATTTAGGTGAAGTCGCCCTTGAATGGCTCCTCGACTTAATGCAGGACACTACTGATCCAACGGAACGAAAACAAATTCTAGACAATGTTTCCCAAATCGGCAATTCGTGGGCACCATTGATAGCGAAACGCATTCAACAAAGTGGTCCCTGGTACTATATTCGCAATTTGACGGCTATGATGGGCGAAGTCGGTCAAGCGAATCATCTAAAAGATTTGCAGCCGCTTTTAAATCATGAAGAAATTCCGGTCCAGCGCCAAGCTTTAAAAAGCATGTTCGCCCTTGGCGGGGCGGAGATCGAAAAAACGCTTTTAGCCCAACTGCCCCAAGTTGACGATTGGCTCAAGATCGACATTATCGAAATGCTAGGGACCATCGAAAGCAAACAGTCCGTACCCATGCTGATGAACATGTTGCAGGAAAAACCTGAGGTTTCTTCTGAGCTTCGCGAAGAGTTGGAAGTCAAAGTATGTAATGCATTAGGTGCCGTGGGCGCTTCTGAAGCAGTGCCACTGCTCAATGCGATTCGGCAACAGAAGGGGCCCTATGCTGATATAGATGTTAGCGTTGCCAGTAAAGAGGCGGCGATCAACGCTTTGGCCCAAATAAAGAGCAAGCATCCGGCACTTCCGGCAGACTCTGTTAGCCAATCTCAGGAACCCGCCTCCGATACGCCTGGTGGTGACACCATACCGGACCAATCAAACGAGTCTACAAATATTGAGTACGCATTTAGCGATACTGCCGCGGAACCCGAAGATCCTTCGTCGTTATTTGAATTTTCAGACCCCCAAGATACTTCTGCAACTAATGCTATTTCTGCTGAATTCGAATTCGAGGCGGTTGAAAAGGTCTCCACTAAGGCTCCGCAAGAATATGTTTTTGTCGAGGACCAGGAAGAGGAGGAAGAAGTAAAAATTCCGGATGATCCGGAACAACAGGAGCAGATGATTGATGACTATGTTGCCGGAGGTAAAAAACAGGCTGCTGTGCGAATGCTTTCGCGCCTGATTCATAGATACGCCCGGGAAAAAGATTTTGATAAAGCCGAAGAGCTTAAAGAGCGATTGATTGAAATCGATCCCATGGCCTTACCGGCAATTATTCGCTCTGGTGAAATCATCGAAGAAGAGCGAAGCGAGTTCACAGACCAGAATTTTCCCGATGTCTGGCCCGAATTATACGAAAATTTGAGCTTGGATGAAATCAATGCGCTAGAATTTGCAATGGAAGAGCGGATTTGGAATGCGAACCAATACATATTTCGGCAGGGCGAACAGAACTCCCAACTTTATTTTATTAATCAGGGAACGCTGAAATTGGTCTATCAACATGGTGAAAAGGAAACCCTGTTGCAAACTTTAACCACAGGCGATGTTGCCGGTGCAGATACCTTCTTTCCAATATCGATGTGCTCAACATCGATGATCACACTATCACGGGTTAAACTGAATTTTATTAACCGGGATATTTTGGAAGAATGGAAGAGCGAATGCCCGGCATTGGTTTCCCGTTTGCATGATTTCTGTCTGAAATCAGAAAAATCGGTAGAAGCCTTAAAAAACAAAAAACTGGACCGCCGTGCACATAAACGGTATCAATTGTCCGGCAAAATGTCGTTGCAACTGCTTAAAAAAACCGGTGAGGGCATTGGCAAATCATTTACCGGTAACCTAATCGATATTTCCGCCGGTGGAATGTCCTGTTCCTTTTTTATTAAAACAACCAAAAAGCAAGATGCTCGCATGCTACTGGGTCAACCGATCAAAACGAAGTTTACCCTACCTCTTCGCAGCGGACCGCAAAAGCTAACGGAAAAGGGGGTTATTACCGCTGTAAGTTTTGATTTTACCAACGATTACGCTTTTCACATCAAATTCGATCAACCCATAAATGAAACCATCGCAGCCGAAATGACCCACTTACCGGAAAGTACCGACGCCCCTGAAAAATAAGGCTGCTGAATGACATAAACCTATTGCAAAAAGTAGACTGAATTCAGGGACGCATTAGGTGGCGGGCATTCTTAATAGCGTAAATGGCATGCTGAAGCCAAACGGCGCAAGGCCTGGAAAAAACGGCCGTCGATTGCAGGGAAACGATAGCTAAACATCGATTATTCTGTTTCGATCATCGATCCACAAGGGCATGTTTTTGGCATTACACGTCATTTCATCCCGATAAATCGCCTGTTGCGGATTCTGAAGTTAAAGGTTTCATGGGTGGTGCCTGATCCGGCAGTTTCAGCAGCAGTTCTTCGAGTAGCGCCAGCCGTTTTCGCGGTGAGAGTCTGCGGCTCAACCCTTTGGCATTTTTTCGCAAATCTTTATTTTCCTCGATACGTTTCCAAAAGGTCAGGATCGATTCGGGGCAATACCGGGATCGTTTTCCGACTAAAAAGGCAACTTCAGCCGCAACCCATTCGTCATCTACGCTATATTTTCGGTCGAGGGGGTCCAGATCGGCAGCTTCCGTGTAAGCCCATTTCATCCAACCTGATCCACTTAGCATGACCATGCCCTGGCTGAGTTGCAGAATTGCCAGAGTGGCTGCCATTTCAGTGGCCTGAAAAAACAGGTCGGACAGAGCATTATATTGCACCGGCAGGGTGTGCCGCGCAAGCACATGCGCCATTTCATAAGCAAGTATTGCCGCAATTTCATCCTCATCTGCAGCCACATCAAGCAAGCCCGACCATACGAAAATGATATTGCCGTGAACGGCCCTGGCATTAATTTGATTGGGATCGCAAAAAAGGTAAATTCGCCAGGGAAGATGATCGACTTCGGCTACCTGTTTAAGGTGATCAAAGGCTGCTATCATTTGATTATATTTAGGATGATCGGAAGTCGTCTGATTTTCCTCACGCAACTGATCAAACAGCCGTTGACCATATTTCTGTTCCTTGAGGGAAACGTTCTCAATTTTAGGAATAAATCCCGGCGGGAGGACCGAATATCTCTCGGTGCAGGCACTGAATGCCATCATGACAAATGCCACGAGCATCGCTGTGTGAAAATGGTGTGGTTTTTTCTGTATCATGGGCTGCGAGCATCACTTGTTGCGGAATGAACTTCAGCCTTTGTTTCTTTTTTCAGCCCGCTTGTCAAGATCTTGTTTTGAGGAGGGCGTCTCTATACAGGATCTTATGATAAGGTTTTAAGCGTATATTTAAAAATTACCCACTCCAGTAAAGATGTTAAACTACAAAATCAATAAATCTGCCACGAGCCAATCAAATGTCAATAGAATTGTGGCTAAAGTTTTGAATCCAGCCGTTCCTTTATTGCATCAAAAAAATCTTCCATAAAAACCGCTTGGGCGCTTTCCCCTTGTGTACTAATTTTCACCAGGTCTCCGGTCATAGTGCCGCCTTCAATGGTTTCCAAGGCCGATTCTTCAAGTTTCGCTGCGAAGTCAGAAACCGCAATTGTCCCATCGAGTTCGCCACGCTTTTTCAAACATCCTGTCCAGGCGAAAATGATTGCCATGGGGTTTGTGGACGTTTTTTCTCCTTGCAGATGTTTATAGTAATGCCTCTGTACGGTCCCATGTGCGGCCTCATACATGAAATAGCCCTGAGGTGAAACCAACACGGATGTCATCAAGGCCAGGCTTCCGTATGCCGAAGCCAGCATATCCGACATAACGTCACCGTCGTAATTTTTGCAGGCCCAAAGAATACCACCTTCGGTTTTCATGATTCGCGCGACCACATCGTCAATAAGAGTATAAAAGTAGGTTAACTTTGCCTCATCGTATTTAGATTTCCAATTTATGTCGTACTCATCATCAAAAATTTTCTTGAAATTCGTATCGTAGGTTTTTGAGATGGTATCTTTGGCGCTAAACCATACATCAACTTTACGATCGTAACCATACGCGAAGCAAGCTGCTGCAAAACTGCGAATGGAAGCATCTGTATTGTGAATCCCCTGTATAATTCCAGGCCCGTTAAACTGATGAATAACCTTTGTTACCGTTTCTGAGTTGTCATCTGGAATGTAGGTTAGTTCTGTTCGGCCAGGCCCGGAAACACGTATT
>JASJAZ010000171.1 GCA_030066785.1 Desulfobacterales bacterium
GTGCCGGCAAAATAATACAGATCTGAATTTTGAACCAGAAGCGCCGCATCGATCTGATGGGTTTGAAGATCGCTTTGCAAAGCCGCTGTGCGATTGCGTAATTCTTTCGAAAGCGTCTGAGTTTTAAACGTATGAATCACAGCCAATCTCCGAGTCTACTTGTCGATCAATCTAAGTTACCTTGAGTCTATCGGGCAAGCAACGACAATTTTTATTTGCATATGTAAGCGCGGATATGAAAGTCAAGGTTTTCTCATCGCAATTATTGCAAATGTAAGATACCTTGTGTATTTTCTGAATTTCGCGACTATACTCAGAATTATCTATAACTAACTATAGTGTTGTGACAACCACCGTATAGCGTTATTAATTATGCGTGACCAACTGAAACGGAAAGATGTTTGACCATGGAACGGATCGATTACTTCATTCGGCGTTTTCTTCTCATTATTCCAACCTTCATCGGCATAACGCTTCTTGTTTTTGCCATTATCCAATTTGTCCCCGGCGGTCCCGTGGAACAGATACTGATGCAAATGAAAGGAGTCAGTGCCGGTGAGGCCGGCCGGGGGGCCGATACCCGCTCTTCCATATCTGCTGAGCAACGCAAGGCCATTGAGGCGCATTTTGGATTCGATCTTCCTTTTTACAAACGTTACTGGCAATGGCTGGTGACCAATCGGTTGGGAATGCAAATGGAGTCATATCGGTTCCCGAATAAAACGGCTTGGCAACTGATTAAAGAGCGATTTAAAGTGTCGCTTATTTTTGGCCTTACCGGATTTATGCTTTCCTATCTGGTTTGCATACCGCTGGGCATTGCCAAGGCTTTGCGTCATAACCGTTTGTTTGATCTAATATCCAGCATTGCGGTGTTTGTGGGCTATGCCATCCCCGCCTTTGCATTTGGAATGGTTTTAAAAATGTTTCTATGTGGAACGGTCGAGGGATTGTGGGATATATTTCCTGTATCTGGATTTCATTCGGATCATTTCGCCACGCTAACTTTCTGGGGCAAAACCAAAGACATCTTTATGCATATGTTTTTACCGGTGCTGTGTTATATGATCGGCAATTTTGCAATTCTTACATTGTTAATGAAAAACTCCCTGCTGGAACAAATTAGTAAGGATTATGTGCGGACGGTACTGGCCAAGGGCGGCAGCTTCACCCGTGCTATTTGGGGCCATGCCCTGCGTAACTCTCTGATCCCCATCGCCACCGGATTCGGGTCGATTTTAACGGTTATGTTTGCCGGCTCGGTTATTATCGAACAAGTGTTTGAAATTCCTGGAATGGGTCGCCTTAGCCTTGAAGCCATTGTGGGCAGGGATTATCCGGTATTCATGGGTATTTTGTCTTTAACGGCAATTTTAGGATTGCTGGGCAATATTCTTTCCGATTTTGCGTATGTTATCATTGATCCGCGCATCAATTTCCAAAATAATTAGGTTTTAATCGAAATTATGGCGTGGCAGGTATTTAAAAATCCGATTGCACGGAAGCGATTTCAACGATTTAAAGAAATCAAAAGGGCGTACGTGTCATTTTGGATTTTAACAATTTTATATCTCATCAGTCTGGGTGCGGAAGTAATCTGCAACAGCGATCCGCTGTATGTGCGTTTCAACGGCAATTCCTACTTCCCAGTGTTTCGATTTTACCCGGAAGATGTATTTGCCGGCAACGGCCTCCAAACGCGACCCAATTATCACAAGCTCAAACTTCAGCCTATGTTTCGGGAAAACCCAGCAAACTATATGGTATTTCCCTTGTTTGGCCACGGGCCGCTCACCAGTATTGATCCTGATATGATAGAGGTTCCCGACCAGGTAACGGTTGTATTGGCGCCCCGGCCCATGATCGGTACGGTCAACATACGTTCGGACAATACGATTGCGCGTTCCAAGCGCTTTGGTACCTTTGTCGGCTCACAAGAACAATTACTTAAGGGACAGCGACTGGACGCAGTCATAGAAATCCCGAAAGAGATTCGGGCCGCCATCCAAGGGCGCTTTAACAATCGAAAAATGCCCCCAATTGCCGCCACCATTTCAATCGGCCAACACCACCGCGTTACCTTATCTTTGTCGACCTTTAGGGCCCGTCAGAAACCACCCCCGACGGTGCGCCTGACCCTGCGTGAAGCTGCTGTCAAGGTTGTCGCCACCCAACTCGTTTTTAACCGACAGCTTAAACTCAACAGTTCCTCAGGTCCGGTGACGCCCTGGCGGCAACTAACCCCGCCCCAGCGCGAAACCATGGTTAAGGGCGTTGAAAAGCGATTTCTGGGCCCCATTGACACGCAGCGCCTGACCATTGCCGGGCGCGTGTACACGGTTGAATTTCGAAAAATGGATGTGCGTTTTCCGTTTCACCCGGTCAAGGGGCACTGGTTGGGTATCGATGGCGCTGGCCGGGACGTTTTTGCTAGGGTTTTATATGGGTTGCGGACTTCCATGAGTTTCGGGTTATTGCTGGTATTTTTCTCTTATGTTTTGGGAATTTTAGCGGGTGCTCTTCAAGGCTATTACGGGGGTGCTCTCGATATTTCGGCGCAACGTCTGATTGAAATCTGGAGTGCGCTGCCGTTTCTTTACATCATGATTCTAATGGGATCGGTTTACGGGCGCAGCTTTTCCTTGTTGCTCTTTTGCTACGCGCTGTTTAATTGGATCGGTATTTCTTATTACATCCGTGCTGAGTTTTTGCGATTACGTCAGCAGCCTTTTGTGGAAGCGGCTAAATGTATGGGTATTCGTACATCTAAAATTATTTTTCGTCATATCCTGCCGAACGGGCTGGTTCCGGTTATAACTTTTTTCCCTTTTTCTTTGGTCGGAGCTATTGGGGCGCTGGCCGCATTAGATTATCTTGGATTTGGATTGCCACCACCGACCCCCAGTTGGGGTGAACTTCTCTTTCAAGCCCAGCAATACCGATGGGCCTGGTGGTTAATTCTATATCCGTCAGTAGCATTATTTATTGTGATGCTGTTGGGTGTTTTTGTGGGTGAAGGTATCCGCAGCGCTTATGATCCTAAACGTTTTACCCGCTTAGAATGATGTCATCAAGTTTGCTTATAGTTAAAAATTTAACCGTCGCATTTACCACTGATGAAGGTGGTTTCAATGCGGTGGATAATGTCTCCTTCGAGGTTCAAAAAGGTGAAATCGTTGGTTTGGTCGGTGAATCGGGTTGTGGCAAGTCGGTCACAGCTCTGAGTTTATTGCGATTGATTCCATCGCCACCGGGCGATATACGTAACGGCCAGGTCCTGTTTAACAGCCAAGATTTGCTCAGCCTTGATATAAAGGCCCTGCGTCAATTGCGGGGCAGTGCGATCAGCATGATCTTTCAGGAGCCGATGGCAGCTTTATCGCCGCTGCAGCGTATCGGTCGCCAGATGGTTGAGACCTTGCAGTTGCACAGCAGTATGGCGGCCAAAGACGCTTGGCGCCAAGCAGAGGAATGGTTGACGCGGGTCAAGATTCCAAACGCTTCGGAAAGAATGTTTGCCTATCCGTTTCAATTGTCGGGGGGTATGCAACAGCGCATTATGATTGCCATGGCGCTCATGCTGCACCCCGAACTGATCATTGCGGATGAACCGACCACGGCATTGGATGTGACGATCCAAGCCCAAGTCTTTGACCTGATTCTTGACATGCGCGAAGAACAGACATCGATACTGCTGATTACCCACGATATGGGCGTTGTCTGGGAAATGTGCGACCGGGTTTTGGTCATGTACGCTTCTAAAATTGTGGAGCAGGGTGCGCGCGATCAAATTTTTTTTCATGCGGCGCATCCATATTCACGCGGCCTTTTACGATCGATTCCCAGGCTAAAAGACAACATTGAGCGCTTGCCCGCAATTGCTGGCAGCGTGCCGTCTCCTTTGCACTATCCTTCGGGATGCCATTTTCGTGATCGCTGCCCGCATGCGTTTGAACGCTGCGCAAAAGAAGAACCACCATTAGTCGACCTTGGCAGTGGCCATGGTGCCGCCTGTTTTATCGCCCCCGATTTGGTGCATAACCAGGATGGTGTGAAATGAGCCGTCCACGCAATTCTGATATGATTCTAAATGTTAGCGATTTAAAGACCTGGTTTCCGATCAAACGCGGGATCGTGTCCCGCACGATCGGGTATGTAAAGGCCGTGGACGGTGTATCCTTTCGAATGTTTCGCGGTGAAACCGTCGGCTTGGTAGGTGAATCCGGATCCGGCAAAACCACATTAGGTCGAACGTTACTCGGATTGGAAAAAGCGCGCCAGGGAAGTATTATTTTTAAGGGGCAAAATCTACTAACAATGCACCGTCGCGTTTTTCGAGAATTGCGCCAAAAAATACAGATCATTTTTCAGGATCCGTTATCTTCTTTAAATCCGCGACTAAACGTTTTAGATACCGTTACGGAAGGACTCGAAGAATTCGGAATGGTTCAGGGTGACCGTCAGGCGCATGCCGTTAAACTGCTGGCCGAAGTCGGCCTTGATAAGGACGCGATTTATCGCTATCCGCATGAATTTTCCGGCGGACAACGCCAAAGAATCAACATTGCGCGGGCCATATCACTGCGACCGGATTTTATTGTATGTGATGAACCGGTTAGTGCTTTGGATGTATCCGTTCAGGCCCAAGTCATTAATCTTCTGATGGATCTACGCGACAAACTCAACCTTTCCTATTTGTTTATTTCGCACGATATCAGCGTTGTGAGTCACATTGCCCAGCGTATCTTGGTGATGTATCGGGGAAAAATCGTGGAGCAGGGAAGTGCCAAAGATGTTATTCATAATCCTCAGCATCCCTATACGCAAACCCTCATTGCTGCTGTGCCGGTTCCTGGCATCGAAAAACAGCGGCGAAGCGAAATACACGCCGATGAGGATAAGATCGGATCAGGTTGTTCCTACCAGCATCGCTGCCCCGACGCCAATGAGGCGTGTCGGGAAAAGCCACCCCCTGAAAGAGGCGAAGGTTCACATCGATTCTGGTGTCATCAAATCACCTCAAATGCCAAAAAATAGCCTCCCACGATTATAAAATCATCTCATCTTATTTTTGGCGCGATTTCATTGAGCTATCACGGTTGAAACATATCGTCGAAGTAAATCTTGGGGTCTTTTGGTGGCAGGGCCTCACCAGCCTGCATGGCGTCGGTAAGGTCCGCCGATGAATCTTCGTCGTACCACCAATAGGAATAGGCGCTGCGTTCGTCGCCAAACTTAGAGAGCACCGTCCCCGGCATACCGAATTTGTTCCAATAAAGCAGGCGGGTATAATTGATATTCCACAATAAGACATAGGGATGGGTCTTATAAATAATCTGATCAATTTGGCGATAGATAGCATTGCGCTTTTGAATTTGGAAAATGGTTTTCTGCTTCTCAATCATTTGATCAACCGTGGCAACCTGGAAGCCGGTTATATTATTGCCACTTTTACGCACCGCCTCTTTGGAAGCCCACATGCCCTCCGGGTTTTTATAAACGCCTGAGGACCATGCCGCCCATGTCATTTGATAATTAAACTCATCCATATCGCGTGCCCATGCGGCCCAATCTTTTTTGTCGATGACCAATTCAATGCCGACATCTTTTAAATCTTCGGCATAGATGGCCAGAAACTTCTCTGCCGAAGCACTGCGTGTTAAAAATTTGAAAGTAAATCGTTGTCCGTTTTTTTCTAAAAAACCGGTTTTGGGATTAACTTGCCAGCCGGCTTCTGCCAACAGTGCGCGTGCACGCGATTTGTTCTTGCTGATCAATTCATTGGGACAGGGATTGGCTTTGGAGTACAGATCCTCGAAATAGGATTTATGCAAAAAATACTGGCTGTACATCAATGTGCTGTTCATTTTGCGTCGGTCTAACAGATAGGCCATGGCTTTACGAACTTTCAGATCGTTAAACGGCGGTTTACGCATATTCATGGCAAACCCTTGGAAGCCGATGGGATTTTGGTTAAATATTTTTTGTTTAATAATCCAATTCTTGTCAAATTTTTTACCACGGGTTTCATTAACCCATATTCGTGCGGTATAGACGGGATATATGTCAATCAAGCCCTTCTTAAAGGCCTCAAAGGCATTTTCCCTTTCCGCAAAAAACCGAAATTTTAGTGTTTGAAAGTTTCCGGTATTTTTAAAGCGAATATCCCCACGGTTCCACCAGTCGCTACGTCGTTCAAGGGTTAGAAAGACGCCCTCACTTAACTCACCAATGCGATACAAGCCTGAGACTACCGGAAAGCTAAAGTTGATTTTATTAAAGTCCAAACCGCCATAAGTTTTTTTACTCAATATGTAAAAACCGCCGGCGGTCAGCAAATTGTCCCAGTGAACTTCTTTGGCTGTGAAGCGGATGGTGTGTTTATCCAGCAGTTTTGGCGGTTCAAAGCGCTCCAATGCTACTTTATGCACCCCGGTTAAATTTTTGGGATCCATTATAGCATCGTAGGTCCATTTGACATCTTCGGCCGTGATCGGCGACCCATCGCTCCAACGGGCGTCAGGGTCAAGATAAAAGGTAAATGATTTTTTATCAGCCGAAATAGCCCAACGCTTTGCCAAACCGGGCTCATCCTCCAGCGTAATCGGATTGCTGGACAAAAGTGTTTCGAACATGGAGCCGAATACTTGCAGCGTCAATGTATTGTTATCCAAGTAATAATTCAAACTTTTCGGCGATGGTCCCGCAAAGATAGATATCTCACCACCAACCACCGCATCCGGACTGGCAATTGGATTTGGAAGGGGTTGCCAGTCTTTTGACGGATACATATCAAGTGCCCAGGCACTTGTGCAAAAAAGAAGTATGATCGGTAGTATCCATGTTTTTTTCATAACGGCTTACTCCCATTTTATACGGAAAAGCTGGCATGTTTTGCCCGCGAAGACCTCCTCTGCAAGCTGGAAGCGGCTGCTTCCAGCTTGATCAAGGGCAATGCGCTGCTAACGATGGAATTTACTTGGTTTCCGCGGAAGACGTTGTCGGCGGCGGCGGCGGGGTTGCCGCAGCCTCCTGGCTGATTGATGATTTTAATTGTTTGGCAGCTTCCACTTTTTGGTTAATTAAATTTAATTGCTCTTGGGAGAGCTTTAATTGAGATGCTTTATTCAGAAACTCCAATGCCTTGTCCAAATCTTCGGGTGTGCCCTTGCTGACGGCGATGTCTGCTTTATAAACGTATAGCATCAAATCGATGCTGTTCAGACGCTCATTGGCGGCTTGGCGTAGTTCGACCGTGGTGGCATATGCCAGCGCCTGTACTAAAAATGACCGAATTTTTTCAAGGTTCGGCATTCCCGGTACTTCCAGCATAGCATCGGCTTTGTTTAGGTAGTAGCGAAATGCAATTGGGTAGGCTTCATCTTTAAAGTAGGTTTCTTTGATCGGTGCGGGCGCTTCAGCTCCTGGTAAAATCAGTATGCGTTCAGAACCCAAAGGAGCAAAGGTTCCCTGCCAAATTTCAACGGCACCATCGGTGGCGTTTATGTAATAGTTTGAGCGATTGGATACACTGGCCATGATCAAAATCGCAATAAGCGCTGCAAAACCCAGCAGGGTATATTTCATGGCACGTTTGACGGGATCGGGTGGTTCTTCCGTGGGCGGTTCAAAGGAAATGGTTTCCGATAGTTTGGGTACTTCGGGCTCCGGTTCCGGTGGTTTAGGCTCGGCTGGTGCGTCAGCCACCGGTTCCAAACTGAATTGTTTGAATAGCAGTTTGCGTATCCGTGCTGCATCTTCGGGGTTGTATGCCGCCAGAAAGGATGGTTGTACCGAAACAGCTGCTGTTTGCTGTTGTGGTGGTTGGTAAAGAGTTTCCGGCGCTTTGGTTTCAAATTTTTTAAAGCGCAAGGTTTTAATATCGATTTTCTTTTTGGGGGCAGGTGCTTGGCCCGCTTTGCGAACCGCCGGTTTGGTTTTTGGAGCGGTTTTCGGAACTGTTTTTTTCTTAGCAGCTTTGGTTACGGCTTTTTTAGCAGCCACCTTTTTTTTAGGGGTGGTTTTGGTTGCGGTTTTCCGTTTCGCGGGGCTTTTGGTCTTTACGGTTTTCTTTTTAGCACTAGCAGCTTTTTTCGCAGGCGCTTTCTTTTTCGCGGTCGTTTTTTTCGTCGTGGATTTGAGCAGGCTATCCTTTCCCATTTTTCCCCCTTTAATTTGGATTGATTTGGCCGTAAATTACTTCATAAACGATACATTGTTGAAAGTAAACAGCTTTTTTTGGCAGAGATTGTCCGTTTTGTCATATAAACCAAGCAGTTACCACATAAATAGATTGTAAGCCGCTGATCCTAAAATATATTCGCTAAATCCTCACTATTAATTGTTTTTAATGACTGAAATGTGGGGTTAGCGCGATGGCTACTGCAAGGTTATATTTATTGTGGTTGACCTTGCTACGGGGCAATACGCTATACCTGCCGACAATTCCAAATTTGTTAGTATGAGGTCTGTCATGACGATTGGTGAAAAGAAAAAGGCACTAATTGAGTGTTTGCAGACATTCGATCGATTGCTGGTGGCCTTTTCCGGCGGCGTGGACAGTACGTTTTTGCTGGCTGTGGCCCAACAGGTGCTTAAGAAACGCGTCATGGCCATCACAGCTTCCACACCCTTGCATAGTGATCGTGAGATCAAAGAGGCTAAGGTAATTGCCAAAAAACTGGGTGTTACCCACAAAGTTTTAAGCATTGATGCTATTTTTGATACAAAAGTGGCCGCTAATTCTGATGACCGCTGCTATCACTGCAAAAAATATTTATTCAACCATTTTCTTGAATTTGCCCATCAAGAAGGAATCCAATATGTTGTCCATGGTGCCAACCGTGATGATCGCAATGACTATCGGCCAGGCAATCGGGCGGCGATTGAGATGGGAATTTTAGCTCCTTTAGACGAAGCTGGGCTAACCAAACAGGAAATTCGCCAACTTTCAAAAAAAATGGGGTTAGCGACCTGGAACAAGCCGGCCATGGCTTGTCTGGCGACCCGTATTCCCTATCACACTGCATTGACATTAGACGCTCTGGCAATG
>JASJAZ010000193.1 GCA_030066785.1 Desulfobacterales bacterium
TTGGGTCGCTCTATTGTCCAGTCTGCCCTGAGCATATTCGCAACCGTCCTTTTGGCTTACCTTGGAAAGTCATGAATACTTTCTACTCATTTTTGATGACGATTGACTTTTTTATTCTCCAACACCGAAGAGATACTGTATGTGGACGGTATCGATATCACTATCTCACAAGGATGTACCCGCGGGTGGCAGTAATCAATAGCTAAAGGAGGTGTTTATGGACGGCTTTAAAAAAATTCTTTACCCCGTTGCTCTAACTGAAATTTCACTCAAGGTAGCCCCTTATGTAGTGACCTTAGCCAAACAACTGGATGCACAGGTCTACCTGCTGCATGTATTGCGTACCTTTGACTGGTTCGTGGACACTTATGTGGAAGATCCCCCGGAGCCTGATTTTAAGCGCATTGCCAGTAATTTTGACAATACGATATTGGAGCAGGCGGAACAAAAACTCGAAAATTTTAAAAAGCAGTATTTAAAAGGCATTCAAATTACAAACGCAACAGTGGTGAGAGGGACCCATTACAGACAAATTTTAGACTATGCAAAATCCGAGGAGATAGATCTTATCATCATGGGTACCGGAACCAAGGCGCAAAGAATGATGTTTGGCTCGGTCGCAGGAAAAGTTTCAAAACTTTCCAAAGTTCCTGTCATGTTAATTAAAACCGGCTGAAAAGATTGATATTGCACGCACATCGAGAAACAAAAAGGAGGAATACCATGGCAACCAAGCGAGCAAAGCGTGACCCGTATTTCTGGGAAGCATTGATTTCGATCATAGGGCTGGTTCTTTTTATTAGTCTGGCGATCGTCCGCTATGAATCAGATCCCCATGTACCCATTCTGATCGGCGTGCTCATAGCAGCGATAATCGGCCTAAGAGCCGGTTTTACTTGGAAAGAAATTGAAACCGGCATGCTCAACGGCATCACCAATTCACTGCAGGCGATTGTGATTTTGGCCATAATCGGTATTCTCATCGGCGTTTGGATCTTAAGCGGTGTGGTTCCGACGATGCTCTACTATGGTCTGAAAATCTTGCACCCTAAAATATTCCTGCCGGCTACTTTGATTATATGTTCAATTACTTCTCTAGCCACTGGGAGCTCCTGGGGCACTTCCGGAACCATCGGTATCGCTTTGATCGGTATCGGTGCAGGTTTGGGATTTCCACTGCCAGTGGTTGCCGGGGCGGTTCTCTCCGGGGCCTATTTTGGTGACAAAATGTCACCGCTTTCCGACACGACCAACATGGCACCAGCCATGGTAGGCACCGATCTTTACACGCATATTAAGCACATGATTTATACAACCGGTGTCAGTTATGGCCTAACCCTGGTGATTGAGTTTGTGTTGAGTTTTTTTTATGGCGGCGGGCAGGCGAATTTAGAAAATGTCAATCAAATCTTGACCGGAATCGACGCCCAATTTAATGTAAATCCGCTAATGCTGATTCCTCCCGCACTCGTAATGCTTCTCGCGTTTCGTAAAATACCTGCTGTTCCGGGCATTGTTGTGGGAATTATCTCAGCCGGTATTCTGGGTGCCCTCTTACAGGGAAATACCTTCGGCAAACTGCTGTCAGCAGCTTACAGCGGCTATGTCAGCAACAGCGGTGTTGAAGCCGTCGATAACCTGTTGACCAAAGGTGGTTTCGAATCCATGATGTACACGGTTTCACTGGTGATCTGTGCCATGATGTTTGGCGGTATTATGGAAAAGACCAACCAACTAAGGGTCGTTGTGCGCGTTATACTTAAAAAAGCCCAAAGCACCGGCTCTTTGATTACGTCCACTATCTTAACCGCTATCGGAGCCAATCTGATTCTTTGCGACCAATACATGGCCATTGTTATGACCGGTAAGATGTATTCGCAATCTTACGTCGACCAGGGCCTGCACCCCAAAAATCTGTCAAGAGCCATCGAGGACAGTGCAACAGTGACGGCCAACTTGGTTCCGTGGAATTCGGGAGGTGCTTATCAGGCAGCCACCCTGGGTGTGCCAACCATCGCCTATTTGCCGTTTAACTTCTTTTGTTGGCTCACGCCGATTGTATCTATAATCTACGGCTGGTTCAATATTACCATCGATCCTTTGGAAGAGCAGGCCGAAACACCCGATTTGGGAGCAGAGCAATCTGCCGCTTAACAGAACGGCGAATTATCGTTTACTATCGTCAGGAAAAAACGGAAGGGAGATACGGATATGTTTAAAACTATCTGTTTCAAAATCATATTTGCCATCTTGCTGTCCTGGCTGTGGTGGGGTCAATGGAATACGCCAGCGTTGGCTCAAGACATAGAGTTGTCCAAAGACTCGACCTTAGAAGGTATCTTACGGCGTGGTGAACTTCGGATCGGTTTGGAAGTGGGCTATTTGCCTTTTGAAATGATCGACAAACGCAGCGGATTGCGCCAAAAAGAGATTCGACACGGAGGTTTTCGGCGCAAGGGCCGTCAACTCAGTTTGATCGGTTTCGATATCGATATGGGCATCGAGATGGCCAAGGCATTGGGAGTCAAACCGGTATTTGTAGACACCTTATGGCCCAGCATCATTCCTGCTTTGAATTTGGGCCGTTTCGACATCATTTTTGGCGGGATGTCTGTTACCGAATCACGCAAGGAGAAAGTGGATTTCGCCGATCCTTTCATGACCGTGGGACAGACCGTTCTGCTAAATGCGAAGCATAAAAATACGGTAAAATCGTACAAGGACCTGAACGATTCAAAGTATGTGGTCGTATCCAAGCCCGGCACTACCGGTGAGGAAGCCGTGCAGCGTTCGATCCCCGAGGCCACTTATGAAACCGCTAATACGGAAATCGACGGCGCAATGCGCGTACTTGAAGGAACGGCGGACGCATTTGTCTATGATTACCCGTTTAATGCCGTATTTCGTGCCATGCACCCATCGGATCAGCTGATCTTTCTGGATAAACCCTTCACCAAAGAGCCGATTGCCTGGGCGATTCGGAAAAACGATCCGGATTTTCTAAAATGGTTGAACAAGTTTTTGAAGGAAGTCAAGCAAGACGGACGTTTTGAGAAAATGCACAACAAGTGGTTCAATAAAACTGACTGGTTCAAATTCGTTCGTTGACATTGAGGGGAGAGTGGCGCAGCGAATTTTTCTCCTTAGTTGATAAGCAATCAGATTCGGTCCTATTGTTAATCCAGCGACTTGTAGCCGGCATACATCCTACCGCGACAGTTACAGTTGATGCCAGATTATGTTTGTATCGGTGATCTGGAGCATAACATTCATGCAGCATGGTTCTTTAACGGTTTTTAATGACCATTAGATGCAAAAATGAGAAACAATAGAAGAAATTGAATAAAAATTATATTTTTATCCTTGGCCCTTTGTGTTCTGGTTTTTAGTCTGGCAACTGAGGCTAAATCTAAAGAAAAGATGTTGGCCGAGTGATGGCCTTTCTTGTAATGCCTATCGGAATTGGGTTTTTTTGATGGGCCATTGCACAACTGTCTTCGGCAATCACTCTACAAAAACTCCAATCCGATATCGCCGGCCACCGGGATCTTCGGAATAAGCTGGGTGCAACGGTTGAAGGGACAACAAGTGTTGCTGCGCTGGAAAAGTTAGGCGCACTTGTCGTTCCTGCCAACACAATAGATCAAGCCACCGAGAAGCTCTTAAAGGACAAGGTTCACGCGTTAGTTTTTGACTCGCCAACCATCCTCTACTACGCGCGTAACAAAGGGGCCGGGAGCGTATCGGTTGTCGGCCCTCTCTTTGATATGCAATATTACGGTTTCTTGTTATCTCAAGGAAGTAAGCTGCGAGAACCGGTGAATCGAGCCCTTTTGAAATTAAGAAAGAACGGCATCTACGATACACTTGTAAGTAAATTGATCGGGTAATCTTAGACAAGCTGTACTATAACTATGCCTTTAAGGCTTGGGGGGCTGAAAGGCCAGGATAATCATCATAAAGATTTTTTATGGAGTTTTTCTCTAATGAAGAAATGATCAATTATGATGAAATACATGTCAGTTCTGCCGCAAATCCAAGATGAGGCAAAACAAAACCTTCAATATTTATCTTTTTTCATTCTTCACACACTTGCCTATGAATTATATCATCATAGAATCTGAGGGCAAAAGATAATAAGAGAACCAGAATTCAATTGAATTTTATATTTTGAGCATAGTAATCAAAGCATGATTTCTTTATATAGCCCCGAACCTGCAATCTTCCCATCAGTGTTAAATCAACGGCTCCACAGGTAGACACCAATGAAAATTACAAATGTCAAACTCTGGACAGAACATTTTGAGCTCACCCGGCCTTACACGATTGCATATGAAACAATCGAGGCGGTGGAGAATCAATTTGTGCGCATCGACACGGAAGATGGATTGTTTGGGATCGGTGCAGCTTCACCCGCACCAGAGGTAACAGGGGAAGGCATTGATGACTGCCGCAAGGCCCTTAAGACGCATCTGGAACCTTTATTGCTTGGCCGAGATGTACGGCATCTTAATGCTATGGTTCGCAAACTACAGGTGGTCATGCCGGCTACCCCGGCCGCACGGGCCGCAATAGATATGGCCCTGTATGACTTATTGGCTAAGCATTTTAAAATGCCGCTGGTTGATATGCTGGGAAGGGCTTACCGGTCGCTTCCGACCTCTGTTACGATTGGAATTGAATCTATCCAGGATTCTATAGAAAAAGCACAAGAATATTTGAGACGCGGTTTCCGGATACTAAAAGTCAAAATCGGAAAATCATTAGAAAACGACTGTGAGCGCCTCCACAAGTTACGAGAAAGTGTAGGGCAACAAACAACAATACGTGTGGATATCAACCAGGGATATTCGGCCGATGAATATGCTGAATTTATAGAAAAAACTCAGTCGTTAGACCTCGAATTCATTGAGCAACCATTAGAGGCTTTTGATGTTGACAGCATGCGGCAGCTGCCTAAAAGGATTCGCTCTAAAACCGCCGCTGATGAAAGTTTGATCGATGCCGCAAATGCCTTGAATTACACCTGTCCACCCCGGCCTTTTGGCATTTACAATATCAAACTAATGAAATGCGGGGGAATTTATTCCGCCTTGCAGATCGCCGTTATAGCTCAATGTGGGGGAATTGAGCTCATGTGGGGTTGCAATGATGAGAGCATCGTTGCCATATCCGCAGCGCTGCATGCGGCCCTGGCAACACCGGGCACCCGCTATCTTGATCTGGACGGCAGCCTGGATTTTGCGCGGGATATCGTAAAAGGGGGATTTGTGCTCAAAGAAGGCGAACTCATCGTTACCGACAATCCGGGATTGGGTGTTACGTTGCGGTGATCGAAATTAAAGGAAGGATTTCTGTGAAGTCTAATGCAATCATAATCACTAATGGTGCTCTGGTCACTGCAGACGGTAAAACTGCCCATGGACTGATTCGCGGCACCGACCGCTTTAACATTATCGGTGTGATCGATCCACTGCATGCCGGCAAAGATGCCGGCGAAGCGTTGGATGGTGTCTTTCGCAACATTCCTGTTTTCTCTTCGGTTAAAGCCTTTGTCGAACAAAGCGCGACAAACGCAGAATACTGTATTATTGGGGTTGCATTGCATGGAGGCAAGCTACCCGAAAACTGGAAGCATATAATATTGGAGGCTATCGAACACAAATTATCCATTGTCAATGGTCTTCACCAACCAATTGGAGATGATCCGATTTTTAGAAACGCAGCTGACCGATTCGCTGTCGAAATTTTAGATATCCGCAAACCCGCTTCATTTGAACAGCTGCAGCTCTGGACCGGAGAAATTTTTAAAGTAAAAGCTGCCAGAATTGCTGTGCTGGGCATGGATTGCGCAATTGGCAAAAGAACGACCTGCCGATTTATAATGGAAATGTGCCTGGAAAACGGGATTCAAGCCGAGATGATTTATACCGGTCAGACCGGATGGATGCAGGGTAATAAATACGGATTCATCCTGGATGCCACCCCCAATGATTTTATACCCGGAGAAATCGAGAAGGCAATCGTGGCGTGTGACCGCGAGGTATCACCGGATTTGATTATAATAGAGGGCCAGTCTGGCCTTAGAAACCCCTGCGGCCCCTGCGGTTCTGAGTTTCTGCTTTCCGGTAACATCAACGGCGTCATTTTGCAACATGCCCCATTTCGAACCTATTTCGAAGACCTCGAAGAACTGGGCTGTCGCCTGCCCTCGGTCGAAGATGAAATCAAGCTGATTAAAATGTACGGTGCTCAGACTTTAGCAGTTGCTCTGAATGGAGACGGCGGGGATGCTGAAAATCTCATCGGCTACCAAAAAGAGCTTTCCAAAAGGCTACAGATTCCGGTCATTAGGCCTTTTCAGGAGAGTGTTAGATCTTTACTTCCTGTCATTCGTGAGTTTATACAAAATAATTAAATAGGGCTAAACACTCCCTCCAGCGATTAATCAGTCACCTTTGTTCTGTGACAGATCTGGAAACTGTTTAGATTTTTGAGGCACACACTAAATCGAGAATTTGATATTTTAGATTTCGTTACGTTATATTTAAAAATGATGAATTGTGGATATCGGCTATTGCAGGTGAAATAAATAGATCCCGAAATTTTCGGGTTAGAAAATGAAATGTGCGCCTAATATAAAAAATTGCAGCCTTTGCGAACATTGGATTAGGCGCATGAGGACAAACCACTTTTCGAGCTTCAGTTTTTGCTCGGACATACCCAAATTTCCTCCACTCAACGCTGCCTTAACAGGCATGTAATAGTCAAATTCTGATGATTCTCTTTGCCATTTTTCTGCCCGAAAAAGTTGACCAAAATGAAAGAAGTTATTCAATTAAGTCATAAACTCTTAAAATTATTGGCCGATGTCGAAGGCATGTTTTGACACCAATGTGTATTTGATGGCCCCGCAGGCGATAATTTCCTGGATTAAAAATCTTCCCCAAAGTGCTTAAATCAATTTTTGCTTGACACCCCGGGTGTTTAGAAGTATGAATGCCCGGTAAATTGTGAGAGCATCCATGACAATAACAGCAAATATGGTATTTTCAGATTTCAATCATTGCGGCTTTTGGTGGTGGCAGGGCCTGAATCAGGTGCTTGCCGACGGAAGCATGGCGTGATGAGACACTAACTAAACGCAAAACAACACAAGAACCGTGGGCAGCACCCAGTCCACGGTTCTTTTTTTTGGCAGCAAGGGCCGTGGCAACAACACGGCCCTTTTTATTTATACAGATGCAGATAGATAAAAAAATATAGCAAAGGAAGACGGATGATACTCAATCGATTTCCAGATGAAAAACGTTTTGGTCAGTTGGCAGAGAAGTGCAACGTCATCCCTGTGGGTGTCGAGATTTTAGCTGATACCGAAACGCCGGTAACCCTTTTGCAAAAATTTTACGGTCAAACCAAACCGGTTTTTCTGCTGGAGAGTGTCGAAGGCGGCGAGAAGTGGGGCCGCTACAGCTTTTTAGGGCTGTCAGCGCGCACACGGTTTCGCGTTTTTAAACAGAGGGTGGAAATTGAAAATCACAAAAAGCCGTTGCAAGTCATAGAACATCAGGGCGATCCTATCCAGATTTTCAAAGACTACATGGGCGCGTACGTGCCGGCCCAGGTACCGGAACTGCCGCGGTTTTGGGGTGGTCTGGTCGGCTACCTGGCCTATGAAATGGTGGCCTTTTTTGAAAAAATCCCCAACCGGCTTGGTGATGATACGGTGCTGGCCCATTTCATTTTGCCGGACGAATTGATCATATTTGACAATGTGCACCACACCATGGCGGTGGTGGTAATTGCATTTACCGAAGACCATGCCGATACTGCCGGTTGTTTTAAATCGACTCAGCAGCGGTTGCAGGCATTGGTAGCGCAAGCCCAGCAAATGCCGGCACCGGTTCATCTAGCCAAACATAACGGCCAATTTGAATTGCAGACCACCATTGCCGATGAGGATTTCCGATCCATGGTGCGCCGGGTTAAAGAGCATATTTTGGCAGGCGATGTGATTCAAACCGTTATTTCGCAGCCGTTTGTGTGTGAAACTTTACCGGATTTATGGACGCTTTACCGGGCTCAGCGGTATGTCAATCCATCACCGTATCTATTTTATATGGATCTGGATGATACCGTTTTAATTGGATCATCACCGGAAACCATGGTGCGGCTGGAAAACGGGGTGGCCACCCTGCGGCCGATTGCCGGCACCCGACCGCGGGGAGCTGGCGAGCAGGCCGACCGAGCCCTGGCCGATGAATTGCTGAAAGATGAGAAAGAAAAAGCCGAGCACCTGATGCTGGTGGATTTGGGACGCAACGATTTGGGACGCGTGGCCGAGACCGGCAGCGTGCAAGTGACCGATTTAATGTTTGTTGAGCGTTATTCGCACGTTATGCACCTGGTGTCCAATATCTGCTGTGACTTAAAACCCCGGACCGATGCCTGGGATCTATTACGAGCGACATTTCCGGCCGGCACGTTAACCGGGGCACCCAAGGTGCGCGCCATGGAAATTATTGCCGATTTGGAGCAGACGCCGCGCGGCGCCTATGGTGGCGCGGTGGGCTATATTTCCTTTACCGGCAATATGGACCTGGCGATTACCATCCGCACCGCCCAAATCGAAAATAATCGTTTAATCGTGCGTGCCGGAGCCGGTATTGTGGCCGACTCCGATCCCGAAAAAGAACGGCAGGAATGCATTAACAAGGCGCGCGCCATGCAGAAAGCCCTTGAAATGATTCACCAATCGTAGACAATGGGAGGAATTCAGCCATGATCGTGATGATCGATAATTATGACTCTTTTACTTATAATCTGGTGCAATACCTGGGGATGCTGGGTGCCGATGTGCGCGTTTTCCGCAATGATGCCATCACCGTGGCCGATCTCCGGCAGCTAAAACCGGCCGGTGTGGTCATCTCACCCGGGCCCGGCAGACCCGAAAGCGCCGGCATTTCGATTCCAGTCATCCAGGCACTATCAGGTGAATTGCCGATTTTGGGTGTGTGCCTTGGGCATCAGTCAATCGCCCAAGCCTTTGGCGGTCGCATCATCGCGGCCCAGCGATTGATGCACGGTAAAACCTCGCAGGTAACCACCGATGGCCAGGCGCTGTTTCACAAAATAGCATCGCCATTTAAGGCCATGCGTTATCATTCTTTGGCCGTGGACCGCGAAAACTTGCCGG
>JASJAZ010000189.1 GCA_030066785.1 Desulfobacterales bacterium
AGTGCCCCTGGCAGTGTTGTGAACCGGCTCAAAATGCTCACATACTGCGTGTATGCTCCACTTTTTCGCCGCTTCACGCCTTGCCAGGAACCCTAATCTTTTTTTTGAGATGCGTTCTAGTAATTTCTCCTAATCAGTTAAGCCTTCAATTCTTACCGGCACTACCTTCAAAGCCGGCATGCGGGCATGGGGATCGATCGGCACCGCACTCATCAAGGCATTAAAATTCGGCCGGTTGTAATGAATCGGTGCAAAGAGGTAACCCGATTGCATACTATCGCTGAAGCGCAGTTTAATTCTGACTGTACCATAAGGGCTGGTCAGACGTACCTCGGTACTGTCGGACAACCCCGCCGTCTCAGCATCGGCGGGATTGATATCCAGTAGTGCTTCCGGCTTTAATTTGTTTAACTTGGCAGCGCGGCGGCTCATTTCACCGGTGTTAAAGTGCTCCAGCAGCCGCCCGGTGATCAGCACGAATGGATATTCCTCGGTGGCTTCCATGAGCGTTTCCGGCGTTTTGACCGGAATGAACCGTGCCCGGCGGTCTTGAAAGGCAAAACCGTCTTCATACAGGCGGGGGGTGCCGGCATGAGACTCGTCATAGCAGGGCCAGAAAAGCCCCGGTGAATCTTTAAGACGCGCATAGGAAACACCATTAAACTCGGGCGCCACCTGACGGATTTCTTCCCAGATATCTTCCGCCGATCCGTATTGCCAAGTTTGGCCCATAGCCTTGGCCATTTCTTGCACGATAAACCAATCCGGCCGGGCTTCGCCCGGAGGCGGCAACCCGCTGGCAGAATACTGGACTCGGCGGGCCGCATTGGTAAAGGTGCCGTCTTTTTCCCCCACAGCGGCGGCCGGGAAAACCACATGGGCGTAATGCATGGTATCCGTGGGAAAAATATCTTGAACAATCAGCAGATCCAAGCGCTGCAGCATCCATTTTACAAAATTGGATTGCGGCTCGGAAACCACCGGATTTTCTCCGATGACATATAAGGCCCGTATTTTTCGTGAAGCGATATCATGCACCATTTCCGGGGCCGATAGACCGTATCCCGCGGGAACGGTGGCATTCCAGATGGCCCCCACATGGGTGCGCACCTCGGCATCCGCCACCGGCATGTGGCCCGGCAATTGATTGGGCAATGCGCCCATATCACAGGCCCCCTGGACGTTGTTTTGCCCCCGCAGCGGGGCCAATCCACACCCGGGCCGACCGACATTGCCGGTTAATAGCGCCAGATTGATCAGGGCACTAACATTATCGGTGCCATGCGCATGCTGGGTAAGGCCCATGCCCCAGATAAAAATGGTCCGCTTGTCGTGAATCAGTTCAGCCGTTTTTTCTAAAATTTCCCGGCTGACACCGGCGCGCGCGCAGGCAGCATCGATGCTAAAATTTTCAACTGATTGGCAAATGGCTTCAAAGCCGATGGTTTGTCGCCGGCAAAATTCCTTATTATGCCACCCGTTATCCAAAATAATTTTTCCCAGGGCCTTGATCCATAAAATATCCATGCCGGGTCTGACATTTATGTGTATACCGGCGTTTTTAATCAGATCAGTTTCCCGCGGATCGGCCAGAATCAAATTGATCTCACCTTTCCGGGCTCTTTTTCGGATCTGCATCCAGATGACCGGATGCGTAAAAGTGGTATGCGCACCCACCAGCAGGACCGTTTCCACGGCCTGATAGTCCTCCAGAAAGGTGGTGACACCGCCATAGCCCAGCTGACGCCGCAACGCGACCTCCGAGGGTGCATGTCAGAGCCGGGCGCAATTGTCCACGTGGTTGTTGCCGATGACCACTCGCTGAAATTTTTGGCTTAGATAGACCTCTTCATTTGTTATCTTGCCGCTGACAAGCATGCCGATGCTGTCGGCACCGTAGGTTTTAACAATGGCCTGCAGCTTATCGGATGCTGTGCTGATGGCCCTTTCCCAATCGGTGTTGACCAGTCTTCCATTTTCACGCAGCAACGGTTGGGTGAGACGATCGGGGTGATTATACAGATCGGTAACCGCGAATCCCTTAACACAGGCGTACCGCCCGTTGAGGTCAGGGTTACGCCCTGTGGCGCCGCACTTTTTAGGAACGCCATCTGCGTTCAATTCCAATTCAAGGTTGCAGCCCACCCCACAATAGGGACAGATAATAGGTATCGGCTGTTCCATTATTAAACCCTCCCATTTTCATGATATTGCCCGAAAGTTACTGACACGGCACAGTTAGGAAATGACTAGAAACCCTTTTAAAAATGACATTTGACTTGGATGTTGCGCGCAGAGGTATTTGCGTCTTTATGCTTTGCCAAAAATATCAATCGATGCCATTACAGCTAGAAAACTAATATCAAACGCTGGGTTGCGTACACCGGTCAATCAAGTATAGCAACGATTTGTAATAAATGCCGCTGTGTAAAGAAAGGCCAATCTCGCAGGTGCGGCTGTTGGAGTAGCCGGCCGTGCAGTCGGCGGCCAATGACGGCTTAAGATCCTGCAGGGCCGAGGCATTGAGCTCCGGGAAGCTGAAGCCCCGGTCACCGGCAAAAGCACAGCAGCCGACCCGATCCGGCGTAATGACTTTCTTGGCACACATGTTCGCCACCTTCTGCAGCTTGCCTTCCAAACCCATCTTGATCGAGCTGCAGGTAGCATGTAGGGCAATGGTTTCATTTGATTGCGTAAAGCGCAGACGATCCAGCACAAAATCATGAATAAATTCAATGGGGTCATAAATCTGGATCCAGTCACTGCCGTTCTGCCGTATCCGGTAAAGACAAGGGCTGGTGTCACATATAATGGGTCGTTCACCGCCGTCACTGGCAGCCATCAAGGCAGTCTCCAGTTCTCGCAGTTTACGGTTGGCCTGATCCGGCAGCCCTTTGCTTTCAAAGGGTGTACCACAGCACAATCGATCCAGATTTTCAGGTAAAACAACCTTATACCCAGCCTTGGCAAGAATCCGCGAAGTAATTTCATAAAGCGGCTGGCGGTCGGGATCGTCGGCAGCCGGCCCCATGGTGCGGGCCACGCAGCTGGGAAAATAGACGACAACAGGTCGCCCATTACCTTTTTCAAGTCCAGGTTGCGGGCGGGACACCCTTCGCGGCATGAAAGGATTCCAAAGCGGCAAGCGATTACCGCTAAGTTTGTGGGCCTGGTCGGCCAACCGTTGCATCTTTTCAGTTCCCAACAGCCTATGGGCGGCATCCATGGTTGCCAGCCCCAATCTCGTGACTGAGGATACTTTGTCGAAGTGGCCGGCCATCCAATTCGCAACCGATTGAATGTGGGAAGCTTGTAGATCAAGACTGCGCAGGTACTTGGTCAACTTACCGGTGTCAATATCCACCGGGCAGCTAACGGCACATAAACCATCTGCCGCACAGGTCTGCTCGCCCGGATAGCGATAGGCGTTTGTTAAATACTGAAGCCGGCCTTGATTTGCACCGTCTCGTTGCAGTCGTGATATTTCCCGCTGCAGGGCAATTCGTTGACGCGGGGTCAAGGTTAAATCCTTGGAGGGGCATGTCGCTTCGCAAAATCCACACTCGATACACTTGTCCACCAGTTGATTGGTTGCCGGCAGAGGTTTAAGGTGCTCCAGGTGAACGTGCGGATTCTCGTTGAGAATCACACCGGGATTGAGAATATTGTGCGGATCGAAAATCGCCTTGATCTTTTGCATCAGTTCATACGCTTCCCGACCCCACTCCATTTCCACAAACGGCGCCATATTGCGACCGGTACCATGCTCGGCTTTCAACGACCCATCATAACGTTTTACTACCAGGTCGCACACGTCCTGCATAAAATTTTGATACCGTTTGACTTCTTTCTGTGAGGCAAAATCCTGGGTGAAGACAAAGTGTAGATTACCCTCCAGGGCATGACCGAATATAATGGCTTCGTGATAATGATGGCGCTTGAATAGATCTTGAAGATCGAGGGCCGCCTCGGCCAAACGATCAAAGGGAAAAGCCACATCTTCGATGACCACGGTGGTACCCACGGCGCGTACTGCACCCACAGCTGGAAACAGGCCCTTGCGAATATTCCAGAGCCGGTTAAACGCATCCGGATCGTCTGTAAAAGAAAATGGGCGTTCGGTAGCAAGGGCCGCCAGGGCCTTGTGTACGCCATCGATGGCCTCAGTGAGTTCTACCTTTGATGCTGCGCGTACCTCCACCAACAATGCGGTGACTTTTTCAGGCAGCGATTTGAGATAGTCCGGCATGCCCGCTTTATCCTGAACCGATCGCAAAGAAGCGCGATCCATCAACTCAGCAGCCGCCACCTCTTGTGCCCGCAATATGGGAATCGCCCGACAGGCGGTGTTAACATCCGGAAACATCATCAGAGCGCTGGCTTTGTGCGGATGCTCGATCACCGTATCGTAAGTAATTTCAGCGATAAACCCCAGGGTCCCTTCAGATCCGATCATCAGATGATTGATAATGTCAAAGGGGTTCGTATAATCCACCAGGGCATTCAGACTGTAACCGGTGGTGTTTTTAATTTTAAATTTATGGCGGATACGTTCACGCAGGGATTCATTGGCCTGGGTTTTTACGGCAAGCTCTTGCAGAGCGTCTATTATCTCGGGATGACTTCGGCGAAAAGCTTCACGGCTGTTGGTGTCGCCGGTATTGAGCAGTGTGCCGTCAGCTAAAATGGTTCGCATGCTGCTAACGGTCTGGTAGCTGTTTTCAGCGGTACCGCAACACATGCCACTGGCGTTGTTGGCTGCAATACCACCGATCATGGCAGCGTTAATGGAAGCCGGGTCCGGTCCGATCTTACGGCCGTAGCTTGCCAGATAGCGGTTGGCGTGACCTCCGATCACGCCGGGCTGGAGACGTATTTTTGATCCGTTATCCTCGATGGAATAATGGTTCCATGATCCCCCGGCAATCAACAGGATCGAATCCGTGACTGCCTGTCCTGAAAGACTGGTACCGGCGGCACGAAAAGTAACCGGCAGTTTGAAGCGATGAGCGGCCTGCAGGGCAATTGATACCTCGTTTTCAGAATCGGCCTGGATGGCAAGGCGCGGAATTAGACGGTAAAAGCTGGCATCGGTCCCCAATGCCAGTGTTTGCAAAGGATCATCGAAGATGCGGTCAGTAGCGATAACTTGCGATATCAGCTGCTTGAACTCGATATAAGGGTCACCAGTCATTGTGCCTCAGCAAAAATAAAGATGAAGTCTTGCGAGTGTATCAAACAGAAAACCAAAATTAATGAGTAAATGTCAACCAGGAACGTGTGATAAAGTGGTATTTATTGTTGAAATTAGACAACAAAGATAAGGTTTTCGAAAATCGATTGCAACCACTTAACGTCTAATTCTTTTCAATTCAAATTTAAAACGGCCACCACACTGGAAGTAACCATCCGACCACTGCCATGCTGACTCACCCTTGCCGATGCTATCATTTTCAAAAACGATATCGACCATTTCATTTACGTAACCAGCATCTTCCACATAGGATCCATTTACATGGACGTTGCGCGGACGTTTGGGATTGATGACTCCTTTGTAGGGTCTCTGAACCACATTTTCCATGATGGTGATATCGTTGCCATCTTGAATAATGGTGAGCTTGTAATCGCCCGGTTCGGCCTTGCCAATGTTTTTACACCACGAAACGGACTCGGAAACAGTTCCCAACCAGGTACCGTTGTAGTCCTGAGCCAAAACACTTGATGTCAATGCATGCAACAAAAGTCCGCATAATAAAATGCAGAACACTTTCATTGATTCTTTCCTTTCCAATTAAAAGGGTGGCCGACAACTAATTATCGTTAAAGCACTACCCACCGGGCTCCTGTGCACGACTCGGCGGCAGCGGCAATCGCTTTACTTTCCAGAAAAAAAGGATCATTGCTACAATAGCGGTAGCAATTCCCACACTGGTTGATAGCGCCATTGATAAGCTAAACCCGATGCCTGAATTGGCAATGAAGCTAGCCACAACCACTGTCATAAAAACGGCCGGTGCGGTGGCGACCCAATGAAATTTGTTTTTTTGTGCCAGATAGACCGCCGCCGTCCAAAGCATTACGGTCGCCAGTGTTTGATTGGCCCACCCAAAATAGCGCCAAATGAGTCCAAAGTCGGAAAGTGAGATCAGAAATCCCACGGCAAAAAGGGGCACTGCAATGGTGAGCCGTTTGATGTTTTCTTTTTGAGAGAGTTTGAAAATGTCGGCGATGATCAACCGCGCGCTGCGAAAGGCCGTATCACCAGATGTGATGGGCAATACCACCACACCGATGATTGCCAGAAGTCCGCCGAAATTGCCCAACAGAGTAGTGGACACCTTTTTGACCACTAGACCCGGTCCACCCTCAGCCAGAACTTTATTCAACATTTCCGGAGTGTGGAAAAAGGAAATGGCCAAGGTGGCCCAAATCAGGGCAATGATGCCCTCGGCGATCATTGACCCATAAAAAACGCTCCGGCCGTATTTCTCATTAGGCAGACAGCGAGCCATCATCGGTGATTGAGTCGCATGAAAACCGCTAACCGCCCCGCAGGCAATCGTTATAAACATCAGAGGCCATAGGGGAAGGTTCTGAGGATTTAAGTTTTCGAATGTTTTCTGGGGATAAAATTCGTATCCTTTAACCATCAGCATGGCCATTGTACCGACTGCCATGAAAATCAGCACCGCACCGAAAAACGGGTAGATGCGACCGATAATCTTGTCCACAGGCAGGATGGTTGCCATGAAATAATAAGCGATGATGATGCCGATGAGCAGCTTGAGATCGAGGCCGGTCATGCTCTGCAAAAGGGCTGCCGGGCCTAGAAAAAAAACGACCCCGACCAGGATGAGCAAAATAACGGAAAAACCACGCATAAATTGCTTGAAACCGTTACCAAGATTGTAGCCCACGACATCTGGAACACTCTCACCATTGTGGCGCAGCGACAGCATACCGGAAAAGTAATCATGCACCGCACCGGCAAAAATACAGCCAAAGACAATCCAGATCAGCGCCACTGGCCCATATAGCGCGCCCAGAATTGGGCCATAAATCGGACCTAACCCGGCAATGTTAAGCAACTGGATTAAAAATATTTTCCAGGGTGGCAGCCTAATGTAATCCACCCCGTCTTCCATCGTTTCAGCTGGGGTTTTACGTGCCGGGTCCGCACCAAACATTCGATCGATGATCTTGCTATACACGAGAAAACCCAAAACGAGCATTCCCACGCTTGCAAAAAATAGCATCATTATGGATTCCTTGTTATTTCAGAAATGCTTGCAATATTTAGCAACGCAATCGTTATATGTGTCATTCCCGGTTTTTAATTGTTGGAACCGGCATAAACAATTTTAATGGGCGGCCTGACTCACTGGTCTTGTGCGCCTTTTCCTTACAATCTAGATTGTTTCCTGATCCGGAATCACATGGACAAGCAGATAACCTGAATCTTAAAATATAGTGCCGGTTATCAGTATTTCTCAGGAATATGCCTGAAATCGGCGATCGAAGCTTGATCGTCATATTGGCCCTTCATGCTGCGCTTGCCAAGCGCGACCTTTTCCCGGGACAATTCTTTGTACGGAATCAGGCTCAGGAGATGCGAAATGCAATTGAGTCGGGCACGCTTCTTATTGTCTGCCCGCACGATGTACCAGGGCGCCCACCCGGTGCTGGTGGCAGCCAGCATGTCGTCCCGCGCACGGGAGTAATCAAACCAGCGTTTGAAAGATTCCACATCCATGGGGCTCAGCTTCCAAATCTTGCGCGGATCATCGATGCGTGCCTGAAACCGGCGCTCCTGCTCTTCCATACTGATGTCAAACCAGTATTTGATTAGCTGGATACCCGATTCAACCATCCATTTTTCAAACATCGGTGCTTGTATGAGGAAACGCTCGTACTCCTCCTTGGTGCAAAACTTCATAACACGCTCGACGCCGGCACGGTTGTACCAACTACGATCAAACAGTACGATCTCCCCACCAGCTGGAAAGCGTTGGATATAGCGCTGCGCATACATCTGGGTTTTCTGCCGTTCGGAGGGTGCCGGCAGGGCCTCCAGCCGAAACACACGGGGACTAACCCGCTCGGTAATGCGCTTAATGACGCCCCCTTTGCCGGCGGCATCACGTCCCTCGAAGATAACAATGATTTTAGGCTTATTGGCTTTGACCCATCCCTGCAATTTGACCAACTCGGCATGCAGTTTAAATAGTTCCGCCTCATACTCTTTTTTGGAAAGCTTCGCCTTGTGATCATTTTTCACCATGTCATTTTTTCGCTCGGATTTTTTCTTGGCCATGGCAGCTTCTCCTCGTTTGGTGGGGTTTTCGAATGATTGGCTCTGTGCAAATATAAAAGCTGAAATGTAATTGACAAAAGTATTACATGATCATCGCGCTGATGTCGCATGCGGGCAGTGTTTCACGTCTTTGCAGGCCCAACTAACATCATAATATCGATGGAAATATCTAACCAGATAATCTAAGGAAGCTCCTGATCAAAAGCAAATGAAAAATTCGATTGGGATGTGCTGCAAAAATCCGCAACGAAGCATCACCGTCTTTGCTTAATTGGTCGATTGATCAATTTACTGTCCCTTATTGCTTACAGAGCTAAAGAGGTGATTAGGATTTTATGCCGGGCACCGGCCTACTTACTCAAATTTATAGAAAAACCTGGGAGTGCACCCATTAAAAACCTCAAAAAAGGTCAATTTGTCTAAAATTTGTCTAAATTTTTAGTGCTGATCGTTGACATCTTATTAGACATTATTAGTATCAAATAATAATATTATGTA
>JASJAZ010000032.1 GCA_030066785.1 Desulfobacterales bacterium
AAAAGGTTTTTCTCCGATTTGGCTCACGTTCATCTTAAAAAGGCATCTAAGGCCCACGTTTGTCTTTGAGGATGTGATTGGAAATAACCACCCGTTGTATTTCGGAGGTGCCCTCGTAAATGGTAAAAACCCGTGCATCACGGTAGAATCGCTCAACCGGGTATTCCTTGGTAAATCCATAACCACCATGCATCTGAAGGGCCTGAGCTGTTACGCGATTCACCATTTCTGAAGCAAACAGTTTGGCCATGGAGGCCTGTTTGGTATAATTTTCATTGCGATCTTTCATAGCGGCGGCTGAATACATTAATTGACGGGCAGCCTCGATTTCGGTAGCCATATCGGCAATCATCCAACGGATCCCCTGAAATTTGGAAATGGCTTGGCCGAACTGCTCTCGTTCTTTGGCGTAGGTCACGGCCGCATCCATGGCGGCTTGGGCCACCCCCACCGATTGGGCCGCGATTCCAATGCGGCCACCATCTAAACCAGTCATTGCAATGGTGAAGCCCTGACCCTCCTCCGCTAACCGATCATTGACCGGCACCCGGCAATCTTCAAAGATCAAGTCAGTGGTATCGGAGGCGCACAGTCCCATTTTGTTTTCCAGGTTTCCTACCTTTAAACCGGGATTATCTTTTTTGACCAGAAAAGCGCTTATGCCTTTATGGCGCATACTTGCATCGGTTTTGGCGGTAACGATGATGGTGTTGGCATTTTTACCCGTGGTGATAAAGCGCTTGGTACCATTTAAGATATAGGTATCGCCATCTCTTACAGCTTTAGCCGCTTGACGTACCGGATCCGAGCCGGCATTGGGTTCGGTCAAGGCAAACGCGCCAATCTCCTGACCGGATGACAGTGGCACAAGGAACCGTTGTTTCTGATCTTCATTGCCGTAACGCAAGATGCTTTCACAGACTATGGAATTTTGGACCGACATGACCACGGCAGTGGATGCGCACGCATAGGCGATTTCCGAAAGGGCCAGCACATAGCTGATGGTGTCGGCACCGGCGCCACCGTACTGCGGAGGAATCATCATGCCCATCAGTCCCAATTCGCCCAACCTGCGCAGGTTCTCTGCTGGAAATTCTTTGGTCAAATCCCGCTGCATAGCTGTTGGCGCAATCATTTCGCGGGCAAAGTCGCGCACCATTGATTGAATCATTTGTTGTTCTTCGGTCAGCTTAATTGACATTAATTTTAATCCCTTCCAGTAGATTTGGCTAGTTTTGAAACTGGCCCCATACGAATGTTTCGATATTGCCAGACCCTCAAGTGCTGCTGCTCTGGTTGCGGTTGATGCACGACGGCGTCATTTTGTTTCGCATCAATCGCTTTGTCGCTGTGGCGGTTCAGCGCGGATACACCAATCGCTGGATCATCAAGGATTGTACAGAACCACCAACATCGCAGCCGGGGCATCACCAATGTTGCGGATCTTATGCTGGATGGCCGAGTTAAAATGCAGGGAATCGCCTTCTGCTAATGTGTTGACGTGATCACCAACGACCACTTCAATATTTCCCGTGAGCACATATACAAATTCTTCACCTTCATGCTGATAGCCAACCCCTTCATGATCCTGCATCGGTTCGATGTCAATTTTAAACGCTTTTAAATGCTTGTTTTCGGCACCGGGTGTCAGGGTCGTATATGCATAGTTTTCGGTGCGTTGCGTGTAGGCTTTGACCCGCCGTTTCAGAGTCGATTCCTGCTCGCGCAAAAAGAAACCGGAATCGATTTCCAGCGCACGCGCTATTTGAAGCAAGGTACCTACGTGTGGAATCTTTTGGCCGGCCTCAACCTGTTTTAAATAGTCGATAGAATTGCCGGTTGCATTGGCAATTTGATCCAATGTCATTTTTTTCTTGGTTCTAACCTGTTTAATCTTTTTTCCAATGGGAACGCTTGTCGCCCGTTTTTTGCGTGGCATGTTGTCTCCTTAATTGTATTCAAAAAAGCCGCGTCCGGTTTTACGACCCAGCCAGCCAGCTTCTACATATTTGCGCAACAAAGGGCATGGTCGATACTTGGAATCTTTGAATCCGTCATAAAGGGTTTCCATTATAGCCAAACACGTGTCCAACCCGATTAAATCTGCCAGGGCCAATGGCCCCATGGGGTGATTCATGCCCAGTTTCATCACCGTGTCGATAGCTTCCCGGGATCCTACTTGGTGATAAAGGCAGTAAACGGCCTCATTGATCATCGGCATTAATATGCGGTTGGCGATAAAACCAGGATAATCATTGGCCTCAGCCGGGGTTTTGCCGAATTTCTCCGATAACTGCCAGGTGATTTCAAACGTTTCTTGGGAAGTGGCGATTCCGCGAATAACTTCCACAAGCTTCATGACCGGGACCGGATTCATGAAATGCATACCGATTACCTTGTCCGGTCGGTTGGTTTGATTGGCAATGCGCCCGATGGGGATCGAGGACGTATTGGTGGCCAATATGGCCTGGGCCGAACACATTTCATCCAGTGTTTTAAAGATTTGAAATTTAACCGGTTCATTTTCCGTAGCCGCTTCAACCACAAAATCAGCTCCCGCAAGGTCTTTGATATCGGTGCTGGGTTTAATGCGTCCTAGAATGGCTTCTTTTTCATCAGCTGAGATCTTGCCCTTATCAACGCCGCGCGCCAAGATTTTATCTATGGTTTGCAAACCGCGTTCTACAAACTCCGTGTTGATGTCATTCATGATCACTTGCAGGCCGCTGGAGGCAGCAACCTGGGCAATGCCGTTTCCCATTTGACCGGCACCGATAACACCAAATGATTTTATCTCCATGATTTGCTCCTTTTGGGATTGTTTTGAAAGTAGCGAATTCAAATCCTCAATGATCAATCAAATTTAAAAATCTTTACAGCCAATGGCCAGATAATATGCTTCAGCGCTTGACAATTAGGGCCACGGCCTCGCCCCCACCCAAGCACAGCGAAACCAGGCCTGCTTTTTTATCCTGGCGAATCAGTTCATGCAGCAACGTCACCAAAACCCGACAGCCACTTGCTCCGATGGGATGGCCCAAGGCGACACTGCCGCCATTGACATTGACCTTAGCGGGATCCAGTTTCAGCTCCTGCAGCACTGCCAATGTAGAGCCGCTAAAGGCTTCGTTGATTTCAAACAAATCGACATCGGCCAGATCAAGACCCTCTTTTTGCAAACACTTGGGAACCGCCCAGATCGGTGCTACCAGGACATAGCGCATATCAATGCCATAGGAAGCCTGGGCGCCAATGGTGGCCATAGTACCGCAACCCAGCTCCTCGGCTTTGGTGCGCGACATGACGACCACCGCGGCGGCGCCGTCGCTGATAATGGATGCATTGCCGGCGGTGGTGACGCCGCCTTTTTTAAAGGCCGGAGACATTTTAGACAAAAATTCATAGTTGGTATCACGCGGACATTCGTCGTGGCTGAAAAGCAGCGGATCGCCTTTGCGTTGCGGGACCTCCACCGGCACAATTTCGCTTTCAAATTTGCCTTTTTCAACGGCATTTAAGGTACGGCGGTATGATTCGGCCGCATACCGATCCTGATCTTCACGGCTGATGTTATATTTTTCCGAGCATAGCTCGTTGGAGATACCCATATGAAAATCATTAACAATATCCCACAGGCCATCATGCACCATATGATCCTGTAACTTATCAGGTCCCATACGGTAGCCAAAGCGGGCTTTTTCAAGGTAGTATGGCGCCAAGCTCATGTTTTCCATGCCGCCAGCCACTACCACATCGGCATCCCCCACCTGAACGGCTTGGGCCGCTAACATGACTGACTTCAGGGCCGAGCCACACACCTTGTTAATGGTAATGCATTCTGTTTCCCACGGCATGGCGGCTTTGACGGCCGCCTGCTTGGCGGGATTTTGGCCGTATCCGCAGGGCAACACCTGGCCCATGATGACCTCGTTGACCGTTTCTTTTTCGATGCCCGCCTTTTTAACTGCTGCTTCAATGACAGCGGCGCCCAAGTCCGTGGCGCCCATGTTTCCCAAGGTGCCGTTAAAACTTCCCAAAGGGGTCCGCACGGCGCTTACAATCACAGCTTCATTCATACACTGTCTCCCTTCTAGTGGTTACTAAGTTGAAATTGCATCTAGTACAGGTTTTTATGGTTACTGTTTGCAGGTTTTTTACATTCCGCGCCGATACTGCCCGCCAACCTCAAACAAAGCATTGGTAATTTGGCCCAATGAACAGACTCTGACGGTTTCCATCAATTCGGCAAAAATATTGTCTCCGGCCAAAGCCACCGCTTGCAGCCGCTGCAGTGCTTCCGGTGCCTTATCAGCATTTCTGGCCTTAAATGCCGCCAGGCGCCTCAGTTGCGATTGTTTCTCAGCCTCTGTGGCACGGGCCAGTTCGACATTGTCAATCAGCTCTTCCTGATTGGCCTCGGGATCTCTAAAGGTATTGACGCCGATGAGCGGCAGTTCGCCGGTATGCTTCAAGGTTTCATAGTAAATGGATTCTTCCTGAATTTTGCTGCGCTGATATCCGGTTTCCATGGCCCCCAGTACACCACCGCGTTCGGTGATGCGGTCAAATTCCATCAGTACCGCCTCTTCAACCAGGCGGGTTAATTCTTCCACAATGAAACTGCCTTGGTTCATATTTTCATTTTTCGTTAACCCCCATTCGCGGTTGACAATCATCTGGATGGCCAGGGCACGCCGGACCGACTCAGCGCTGGGGGTCGTGATGGCTTCATCAAATGCATTGGTGTGCAAGCTGTTGCAGTTGTCGTAAACGGCACACAGTGCTTGCAACGTCGTGCGGATGTCATTGAATTGAATGTCTTGGCTGTGCAGCGATCGCCCTGAGGTTTGAATATGGTATTTGAGCATTTGCGAACGCTCTGAGCCGCCGTACTTGTTGCGCATGGCAATGGCCCAGATTCGTCGTGCCACCCGACCAATTACGGTATATTCCGGGTCCATGCCGTTGGAGAAAAAGAAAGACAGATTCGGGGCAAATTTATCGATCGGCATACCCCGCGACAGATAGTATTCTACATAGGTGAAGCCGTTGGCCAGGGTTAAGGCCAGTTGGGTGATCGGGTTGGCCCCGGCTTCGGCAATGTGGTATCCGGAAATCGAAACCGAATAGAAGTTGCGTACATTCTTCTGGATAAAATACTCTTGAATATCTCCCATCATTTTCAAAGCGAAATCAATGGAAAAGATGCAGGTATTTTGCCCCTGGTCTTCTTTCAAGATATCAGCCTGGACCGTTCCGCGAACATTCGCTAGCGCCTCAGCCCGGATGCGCGCGTACTCATCGGGATTGGGATCCCGGTTGTTTTCCTGTTTGAACCGATCCACCAGCTGGTCAATGGCCGTGTTTAAAAACATCGCCAGAATCATCGGCGCAGGTCCATTGATTGTCATGGATACCGACGTGCTGGGTGCAATCAAATCAAAACCGCTGTATAATACTTTGACATCGTCCAGACTGCAGATGCTGACCCCGGAGGTGCCGATTTTACCGTAGATATCCGGACGCTCATCCGGATCAAAACCATACAACGTCACCGAATCGAAGGCGGTGGAGAGTCGTTTGGCGTCATAGTTGGCCGATAACATTTTGAAGCGTTGATTGGTGCGGGCCGGATCGCCTTCGCCGGCAAACATTCGCGTCGGCTCTTCATCGGTGCGTTTGAGGGGGAAAACCCCGGCGGTATATGGAAAATGACCCGGTACATTTTCTTGGCGCAGCCAGCGGTAAATTTCGCCCGGATCTTTGAAAGCCGGCAGTACAATTTTAGGGATTTTCGAATGGGATAGCGATTCGGTAAATAAAGGCACCCGGATGTCGCGATCCCTTACTTTGTAAACAAGTTCCTCTTGGCTAAAGGTATTTTTAAGATCTTGCCATTCAGCCATTAATTGCTGGGTTTCCTTGCCGAGATTGGCTTCGGCATTTTCTATTGCTTCTTTCAGGCGTTGCCGTAGCGGATCGACTTCGTCCGCCAGCGCGCTGTCATTGATTGCCGCGGCGGTTTCTTGCAGATGCCAAATTTTGCGCACTAGATCAGCCTGGGCAGCGGTCCGGCTGTGATAATCGCGCACGGTTGTGGCAATTTCGGCCAAATAGCGCGTCTGCTCGGGTGGTATAATGATGGTCTTGGAAGTAGAAATTTTATTTTTGGGTTTTGGCAGGTTCGAGGTAAAGGCAACATTTGTTTTGGCAGCAACCAGATCCAAAATGGCATGGTACAGGGCAGTCACGCCATCGTCATTATATTTAGATGCGATCGTGCCAAATACCGGCATTTTTTCCGGGGGTGTATCCCAGGCATTGCGGTTGCGCTGAATCTGTTTGCGAACATCACGAACCGCGTCTTCACCGCCCCGTTTTTCAAATTTGTTGACCACCACCAGGTCTGCGAAATCGAGCATATCAATTTTTTCCAGTTGGCTTGCGGCCCCAAATTCACTGGTCATGACATACATGGAAACATCGACCAAATCGACAATGTTGGAATCACCCTGACCGATACCGGCTGTTTCGGCAATTACCAGATCATAACCGGCGGCTTTGACAACCTCTACGGCTTCGGCCAGGGCGGCCGGTATTTCAGTGCTGGATTGGCGTGTTGCCAGGCTGCGCATATATATGCGTTCGTTGCCGATGGCGTTCATGCGGATACGATCACCTAACAAGGCACCGCCGGTTTTGCGTCGCGATGGATCGCAGCTGATGATGGCCACATGGATATTTTTTAAATCGTGCATCAACCTCAAAATAAGCTCATCGGTCAGTGATGATTTGCCGGCGCCACCGGTACCGGTGATGCCAATAACGGGAATTTTCTTTTGTTTGATCTTTTGTTGGAGTTCCCGGCGCAGTTTGGCCAAATGGCCATTTTCTTGGGCCTTGGCCTGCTCAACCGCCGTTATCATGTTGGCCACCATAACCTTATTATCCGGTACAAGGCGATTCATATCGAATGACGATGTTTGAATGGTGGAAAAATCGAGCAGTTGAACCATGTGATTGATAATACCCTGCAGTCCCATGCGGGCCCCATCTTCGGGAGAATATATTTTGGTGACACCGTAGCGCTCCAAGGCTTTAATTTCTTCGGGAACGATGACACCCCCGCCGCCGCCAAAAACTTTGATGTGTCCTGCGCCTTGCTGTTTGAGACTATCGACGATATATTTAAAAAATTCGAGATGCCCGCCCTGATAGCTGGAAATGCCAATTCCCTGGGCATCTTCTTCAATCGCCGCATCGACAATTTCTTTAACCGATCGATTATGACCGAGATGAATCACTTCCGCACCGGTGCTTTGCAAGATACGACGCATGATATTAATCGACGCGTCATGGCCATCAAAAAGGGAAGTTGCCGTAACGACTCGAATTTGGTGTTGCGGTTTATATACGTCAACGTCCATGCGTATGCTCCTTTTTTGTGATTTGCCGAAAATGATCGCTAAAAATCTTCGTTGTTAAAAAGTCGGTTAAAAAGGACGTACCTTGCCTGGGTTTTGATTGGATAGCCCAATAATAAAATCAGTTTGCAAGGCAATATAATCTTCAATGGTGTAATGGCGCCCAAGAAACCAGCGGCGGAACGTCCACATATGACCCAGCACGGATATATTGTGGGCCATTAGCTCGACGGCGCGCTCTTCAATGTGCGGCAGTTCGCCGGAAGCCATCAAATGTGCCAAAACTTCCATGAACAAGCCGGTAATGCGCACTTCGTTTTCGAGTACTTTTTTGCGGTACTGGTTTGGTAGCGACTGTGTTTCCTGATAAATTAAGAGGATGTGATCGCTCATGCGGTGACAAACCATAAAATACTCACGGATAACGCGAGCTAGCGCATCCCGCCCGCCCTTTGCCAGGGCGAGGGCTTCGGAGACCCCCTGTTCCACTTCGGCGTGGATGGCATCGCAGACCAGATATAGGATATCCTCTTTGGAAGCGATATACTCGTATAATGTACCGATTGGCAGACCGGCCGCATGTGCTATTTGGCGAGTTGTGGTTTTGTGAAAACCCCTGGCAATAAATAATAGTACTGTGGCGTCCACGATTTGACGGCGGCGACTCTCTACCAACGCAGGATTTTTGACCTGAGAGGGGATATCCATGGTGCGGCTGGAAAGGTTCATCAATTTATCCAAAGACTCGGACTGGTCATTGAGGTGTCATGGTTTCCGAACGAGCGCTCGGTCAGAAATAACATCTGGTGTTTGGGATGTCAAATTCTTTCGCATCTATCGCCGTGCATTGGATATAACTATCTGAATTAAATATACTTGTATCTTTATCTCGAAATATAGGCGGCTTTCATTGGTGTTGACCAAACACGATTTAGGCTTTGAACTGGGCTTCAACTATGCTAAAGAAAATTGATTAACGGTTCTTGATTGATGATGGTCTGATACAGCGATTGAATTGATTTGTGTGAATTTCGGTTGGCCCAGTAGGCGAAAGGAGGAATTCTTGGATTTCGATCTTTCTACGGAACAGGAAATTATCCGCGAGTCGGTGCGTAAGTTTGCAGAAGCCGAAATTGCGCCAGTGGCCGGAGAACTGGATGAGAGAGAGGAATATTCTCCCGAGATTACTCAGAAAATGGGAGAAATCGGACTGTTTGGTATGTTTGTATCCGAACAGTACGGCGGGCAGGCCATGGATTATGTTTCATATATTATTGCCGTTGAAGAGATCGCCCGTGTAGATGGATCGCATGCTGCCACCATTGCTGCGGGAAATTCTTTAGGTATTGGGCCGATTTATTATTTCGGTACGGAAGAACAAAAGCAAAAATATCTTCCCAAATTGTGTCCTGGCGATAAACTGTGGGGTTTTGGTTTAACAGAACCCAATGCCGGATCGGATGCCGGCGGCAGCAAAACCAAAGCGGTTTTGGATGGCAATGAATGGGTAATCAACGGTTCGAAAATTTTTATCACCAATGCCGCCTGTGACCAATCTTTGGGCGTCACCGTCCAGGCCATTACCGGCACGCGCGCTAGTGGTAAACCTGAATATTCCTGCTTTTTGGTTGAACATGGCACGCCCGGTTTCAAAGCGGTGACCATGCACGGCAAGATGATGTGGCGCGCCTCAAACACCGCCGAACTTTATTTTGACGATGTGCGCGTGCCTAAGGAGAATATTCTCGGCCAACCGGGCGACGGGTTTCATCAAATGCTAAAAACCTTAGATGGCGGACGTCTTTCCATTGCCGCCATGGGGTTGGGGGGCGCCCAGGGTGCTTATGAGGCCGCTCTGAAGTACTCAAAAGAACGTGAGCAGTTCGGACAGCCAATATGTAAATTCCAGGCGGTGGCCTTTAAACTGGCGGATTGCGCTCTGGAAATCGAATGTGCCCGGAATGTACTTTACAAGGCCTGCTGGCTGAAAGACATGGGACGGACTTTTGAGAAAGAAGCGGCCATGGCTAAACTCTATTGCTCCGAATTGATGGGCCGCGTGGCCAATCATGCCGTTCAAATTCACGGCGGTTATGGCTTGATGAAAGAATATCCCGTGGAACGCTTTTATCGGGATCAAAAATTGCTTGATATTGGAGAGGGCACATCCGAAGTACAGCGGATTGTCATATCGCGTTATATCGGCTGCTGAACCGATGGCCTCGAATGTTGGGAGAGAGACAATTATGGGCAACGATATCCTTATGGTAGATCAACAAGACGCGGTTGCTACCTTGACGCTGAATCGTCAGAAGGTGATGAATTCTCTAAATTTTCCGCTCTTGCATGCCTTGCGAGGCGAAATCGATGCCCTAAGGTTTCGATCGGATGTCCGAGTGATCATCATTACCGGGGCTGGTGAAAAGGCGTTTTGCGCCGGTGCTGACCTTAAGGAACGCGCCACCCTTGAACCGGTGCAAGTAAAAGAGTACATTTACACCATTCGCGCGCTTTTCACAGCCATCGAGCAGTTAAGCAAGCCGGTCATTGCCGCCGTAAACGGTGTTGCGTTGGGCGGGGGCACCGAGTTAGCCTTGGCCTCTGATATTCGCATTGCTTCGCACAATGCCACCATGGGATTAACGGAAACCCGGTTGGCAATTATTCCCGGAGCTGGCGGTACGCAACGTCTTCCACGATTGGTGGGGCGTGGTAAAGCCAAAGAATTAATATTTACCGGTGCACGGGTCGGTGCGGCGGAAGCTTTGCGAATTGGCTTGGTTAATAAAATTTGTGAGCCGGACCAATTGTTGCCGACCTGTTTTGAAATGGCCGCTCTGATTTGTGAAATGGGACCCGTGGCCATTGAACAGGCCAAGTATGCCATTAACTTTGGCATCGAGACCGATATCCACACCGGTTTGGCACTTGAATCCAGCTCGTATTGGGTGACAATTCCAACTGAAGACCGCTTGGAGGGTATTGCGGCTTTCCGGGAAAAACGTAAACCGCAATATAAAGGTAAATAACACGCTTTACTAATTAGATTGAAGGGAAGGAGGTCTGTGAGCCAATGACCGAATATGATTACTGGAAAATTTTCCCCCGCATGCCGCGGAAAGTCACGATCGGTGATATTACCATTCGAGATGGGTTTCAGCATTTAGAGCAATTTATATCCACGCGCGCTAAAATCTTCTATCTGGAGGAGCTGATTTTTGCCGGATGCCGCGATATTGAGGTAACCAACCTGGGAAATCCGTATTTAATGCCGCAATTCAGCGATGCGGAGGAGTTGTTGGCCCATCTGCGCAGCGATCGCTTCAAATCCCGTTGTGCCAAAAAAGGTGTCAATTATGATGATATCTGTCTGACGGCCATTACCATCCGTGAGGGCGCGGTGGACCGGGCCATTCGACTGAGGGATAAAGGCATTGGACCAGATCGACTGCTGATGATGGTCTCCACCGAAGAGGAGCATCATTTTGCCAACTCCGGCACCACCTTGCCCGATTACTGGCAGGAAGCCGAGCGCAGCATTCAAAAGTGCAACGATGCCGGTATGAAAATGTGCGGCACAGTCAGTACCATTTGGGGCAGTCCCATCGGCGGGGCCACCGATCTAAAAGATGCCGTGGAGTTTACCAAACGTTGGCTGGAAATCGGGGCCCATGATATCGAACATGCCGATCACGACGGCAGTGCTTCGGCGCCGGATGTGTATCGCTATTTTTCCATGATTCTGGATGAGATTCCGAATACCGATTTGCATTTGGCACACTTTCACGAGACCAAACGGGTGGCCTCGGCGTCGGTCTTAGCGGCACTGCAGGCCGGAATCAACCGATTTGAAGCCACCATGGGCGGTATGGGGGGACAACCGGCCAATTTTCTGGATGATTGTCCGGTCAAAGGTACCGGTGAATACTATTATGAAGATCCCCGCTATGTAGGTTTAGTTACGCTGGAAGACACATTGGTACAAATTGATGAAATGGGCATTGCGCACGGTTATGATGTTGACCGGATACTTTGGCTGGGCCGGCAGATGGAACGTACCGTCGGCAAGCGGCTGCGCTCCGAAGCGGTGATCAACGGTCGCACCCTCAAAGAAGGACATCCTAAATTTGCGCGACCCGGATTGCAGAAACTTAAAAGCAAGTTCGGTGAAGCTGCGGATCAAAAGCTGCCCAAAGATTGGTCAGGCCAAGCGGTACTACCAGAAAAATATCAGGCTGTTTGATCGACACCTTTTAAACGAACGTTTTATTTAAAAGAACGCAAAATGCGAGGAGATCCAGATGGGAAATGAGAAACAACCATCCTATATCAATGTCGATTTCTTTGAAGATCTGACCGGTGATATATCACAATCGCCTGATGCGGGTGTGGCCGAAATAGGTCAGCGCATCAAAACACTGCGCAAGCAAAAAGCACTAAGCCTGGCAGAGCTGTCGAACCTGACCGGCTTTGATGTTGATTTGTTGTCCCGTATAGAAAACAACGAAATCCAGCCCCAATTGGGAACTTTGATCAAATTATCCAAAGCGCTGGACAGCGCTTTTGGTAGGCTGGTTTCCGGCGTGGGCAACAAGCTTTATTGCATTACCCGCCGAAACGAGCAAAAGGTGATCTCGCGGTCTACCTCTCTTAAGGGGCGTAAGCATGCCTATACCTACAAAAGCTTGGCGCCGGAAGTAAAAGGCCGGCATATGGAAGCCTTGATTGTTCAATTGGAAGAAAATGTAGATGATGATCCCTCCATTCATGAAGGTGAAGAATTCATCTATGTGCTGGACGGTCAGGTCTCACTGAAAATTGGTGAAGATCACTTTCAACTCGATCCGGGTGACAGTGCCTACTATCTTTCAACGACACCGCACATTATTGCCGCCGCCAGTGGTAAAGCGACCATTATCGCGGTTCTATACGAAGGTGCCTAATCGCGTCCAACAAATAAGAACGAATTTGGCATGCCCACAAGCTATCTTGATGGCCGAACAGTTAAATGCGAACCGGGTTCTGGAATAGTTTTCGGTATTGACTGTGTAAATTGATAGCGGAAGCGATGGTGGCATGTATTGAATAGTTAGTTTGTACTAAGCACAAATCATGTATCGATTTATACACCACCAAAAACATATTTACTGATTAGTTCTTCCAAATCCAACGTGGATTCCGTTTCTGTGATAATATCACCTGGTTTGAGTACCTCGTCAGAACCTCCCGGCGTCAGCTTAACGTATTTATCGCCAATCAAGCCGGCGGTCTTGACCGAAGCAATGACATCATCGGTCAGGACGATATCTTTTTTTATCTTAAGACTCACAACAGCCATCTGAAGTTCCTGATCAAATAAAATACCATCTACCTGGCCTATTTGTACTCCGGCGATTTCGATTTTGGCGCCCGCCGTAAGACCGCTGACGGATTGAAAACGGGCGATCAGCTGATAGTGATTATCGCCCATAATACTCATCTGGCCAAGTTTGATGGTCAACCAACCAACGCACAACAAACCGATGACGACAAATATGCCAACCATTATTTCAATGTTAACGCGTTGCATATGTCCTCCTCTATATCTGGCACACACTGAAATCGAAAAAGATCGATTGATTGTCTTCAGCACGGGCGATGACATCTTGCAAAGAACTGTTTTTAGCGACCTGGACGAATCCCGCATCGACTTGAAAACAAAAATCAGGATGCGGCACATCATCCAACAGACTATTCTCTTGCAACCGCTTTGACAGCCGGTCACAGAAAGCCTCGGCTTGGCCGGTATCGGTATCGGGCAGAACCACCATAATCTTATTCATACCGATGCGTACCGAGGTGTCGGTTATGTATAAATTCTTTTGAACCTGAATGGCAAAATTTTGTATGAGAGTTTGACCGGTTATATGGCCAAAGCGCGCATTTATGTCGGCCATATCATTGACGGTGAGCAATACCAATGAGAATGGAATGTGGTGTCGTTGCAAACGCGCCATTTCTTCTTCGAACTTTAACTCACCCTGGATTTGTGGCGCCATGCCGGTGAGACTATCGTGACCGCTATCTTTGCCTTGGATGAATTGCTGGATGGCATCATCTTTGGTTCGTTGGATTTCATGCGGTGTTCCCTCAAAGATGATATGCCCATCATTTAGCATGGCGATACGCTGTGAGATATAAAATACATCCGGAATCTCATGACTTACCACGATCGCTGTGAAACCAAGTTTGCTCTGGTAATCGGCAATCATGCTGTGAACGGCGTTTTTGCGGATAGGGTCCAAGCCGGTGGTCGGCTCATCAAACAAAACGATTTCAGGATCGGTGACCAACGCCCTTGCCAGCGCCACGCGTTTCTGCATTCCGCCGGACAACTGCGAGGGATACTCATCTTCGGTGTTGGCTAGATCAAGCTGATGCATTTTATCACGAACCCGGCGATTGATTTCCGCGGTTGGCAAGACCGTATTCTCGTTTAACGGTAATGCGATATTTTCAAAAATTGTCATAGAGTCGAATAAAGCGCAATTTTGAAACATGTAGCTAACACGTCGTCGCAACGCTCGACGTTCGCGTTTGCTGAGCTGGTGAAGCGGCCGGCCTTCTAAAAGAATTTTTCCGGCGTCCGGTGTCAACAACCCAATAATGTGTTTGATCAGCACGCTTTTGCCGGTGCCGCTCTTGCCGATAATGGTCGTAATTTGGCCATTGTGGATGGATAGATTCACGTCCTTTAGAACCACATTATCGCCAAAGGCTTTATGCACATTTTCAAATTGTATTAAAGGTGCTGACATGAGTTTTCACAATAAAAAAGAAGTAATGACATAGTCGGTTACCAGAATCAGTACACAGGAGGTAACAACGGCGGCGGTGGTGGAAAAACTGACCCCTTTAGCCCCGAAACCATCCTTGCGCAGATGCGTGTAGTATCCCTTTGAACAGCAAATGGTGACAACCACCACGGCAAATACCAGGGATTTTATGAATCCGCCATTGATGTCGGCCATTTCTACCGCTGCTTCCATTTTGGAAAAATAGATGCCGGGATTAATCCCCAGCAACACAGAGCCTGTAAGGTAGCCGCCGAATATGCCCACCACATCAAACAGGGCGGTCAACAGCGGAAAACTGATCAAGGCGGCAGCAATACGCGGGCTGAATAGAAAACGGATGGAATTGATGTCCATGGTCTCCAGGGCGTCGATTTCTTCTGATATGCGCATAATGCCAATTTCAGCAGCCATGGCCGAGCCGGCCCGTCCGATTACCATAATGGCAGTCAGTACCGGTCCCATTTCACGGATCAAGGATAAGGCTACGGCTGGACCCAGCAGGCCGGTGGCACCAAACTTGACCAGGGTGTAGTAACCTTGCAAACCTAATACCATTCCAGTGAAGCCGCCGGTCAAACAGATGACCAATATTGATTTCATTCCAATGAAATATACTTGCTGGATGGTTTTGGTAATTTGGATGGGAAACGTAAACAACAGCAAAAATCCCCTAATAAAAAATAGAAAGGTACGCCCCATTCCCATAATCGGTGCGAGGGCTTGGCTGCCGATAGCGCCAAGTTGAATTTTGAGAAATGCCACGGCGGTCTTCATATCTGCATACCGAATTGATTTATATGGTTTAATATGCCTGTTGAAGTATTCATTTGGTTGCCGCCTTCAGCTTAACGATTGCTTAGAAAGTCGGATCGCTGTCTGGATTTATCAGAAAATCCGTTGAAAAACTGAAAAGTTTTTTTTAATTTGAATAACAAACTGTAAGAACACCTTATCATGAAGGCAAGGCAGCACTGTTGAAAGATCGGAACGATTGGCTTCTAAATACAATTAGCAGGTCAAATGCACATGATCTTAAGAATCCTTTTATATATCATATCGATAAGCATAGGAGTTAAGTGATGATGCAGGCTATGGCCATTACGCGAATATGTAACCTAAAGGAAACCTTAAATCCCCTGGAGAGCCATACTCTGCCAATACCCGAGCCCGGAGATGGTGAAATCTTAATTAAAATTAGCGCCTGCGGTGTTTGTCATACGGAATTGGATGAAATTGAAGGTCGCACGCCGCCCCCGGTTTTCCCAATGGTTCCCGGTCACCAGGTCGTTGGCACAGTAATTAAAACGGGACCCGGCACTTCCCAAAGACAAATCGGTGACCGGGTAGGCATCGCGTGGATTTATTCCGCATGTGGTCAGTGCGAATTTTGTGCCGCAGGCAAAGAAAACCTTTGTACAGATTTCAAGGGAACCGGTCGCGATGCGAATGGGGGCTATGCCGAGTTTATGGTAGTTTCGGAAAAGTTTGCTCATAAAATTCCGGAAGTTTTTTCGGATGTTGAAGCGGCTCCGCTTTTATGTGCGGGCGCCATCGGCTATCGATCCTTGCGTTTAACGGGGCTGCAAGATGGTCAAAATCTGGGGTTAACCGGTTTTGGTGCATCGGCACATCTGGTTTTAAAGATGGTTCGGCACCGCTTTCCCGATACAAGGGTGATGGTATTTGCGCGCAGTTCCAAAGAACGTCGGTTTGCTTTGGAGCTTGGTGCCACCTGGTCTGGTGATATCCCCGAGACGCCTCCCCACCAAATGGATTGCGTGATCGATACGACACCGGTTTGGAAGCCGGTTGTGGCAGCATTGAAGCATTTGAAACCAGGCGGACGATTGGTCATCAATGCCATACGCAAAGAGAATGTTGATCAAAACTATCTATTAAATATAGACTATCCGTCGCATTTGTGGCTCGAAAAAGAAATTAAAAGCGTTGCCAATGTAGCACGTCGGGATGTTTCCGAATTTTTAGAATTGGCCGCTGCAATTCCAATCGTACCTGACATCCAGATTTATGAATTGAAACATGCTAATCGGGCGCTGAGAGAGCTCAAGGAAAGGAAAATCCGTGGCGCTAAGGTTTTGAAAGTGGGATAATTTGGTTATCATTTTATCAAAGCCGTCAACCGTCTGAGTTACACCGATTTTTTTGATGGGCCTAATTATTGATCGCAACATTTTTCGATTGACAATCAGTCTTAAATCGAAATAGTGAAAACGCCGGTCAAGATGAGTCCCACCAATCGTATGATTTAATTAAAAGGAGCGCCTGTTTTGTATGTACCACGGTATATGTTTTTTACCAAAGGAATCGGTGTCGCCAAAGAGAAATTGGCATCTTTTGAAAATGCCTTGCGTGAAGCCCAAATTGCGCACCTTAACCTTGTTAAAGTTTCTTCCATTTTCCCCCCCCATTGTAAAATCATCGACATCGATGAAGGTCTTTCCCATTTAGAGCCTGGAGAAATTACCCATTGTGTGCTGGCTAAGCAGCAGAATGATGAGCCCGGACGCCGCATCGTGGCTAGCATTGGTTTGGCCCTGCCGACAGAGGAGGGTCGTTATGGTTACTTATCGGAACATCATGGATTTGGCCAGACCGAAACTGAGGCCGGCGATTATGCTGAAGATTTGGCCGCATCCATGTTGGCCAATACATTGGGGATCGATTTTGATCCAGACAAAGATTACGACGAACGCAGCGAAATATACAAAATGTCTGGCAAGATCGTTGAATCCCAGCACATGAGCCTTGCGGCCATTGGAGTTGAAGATCGGCGCTGGACCACCGTTGTGGCGGCGGCTATTTTTGTCAGATAGTTTCCCGCAAATTAATTGATCACTTTTGGAGATCGGAATATTTTATATTGAGCCTATGCCGGTGCCTGAGTTTATTCCATTTGGCGGAAACACGGTCCAAAGATCTTCTGTGGATAATGCTTCCGTGGTCATTTTGCCACTTTGTTATGAGAATGCACCTTCCTATGGCACCGGCAGTCGTGACGGCCCCCTTCACCTTCTAAAAGCTTCGGAACAACTGGAACAATTGGATGAGGAGACCTTTTCCAATTGGACCCAGCCAGGACTTTACACCCTGCCGCCATTATATCCGGTTAACAACCCGTCTGAAGCGGTTCAACAAATGGAAGCAGCGGCGGCAGATATTTTAAGAAAAAAAAAGTTTCTGCTAGCATTAGGCGGCGATCATGCTGTTTCCCTGGGCCCTATCCAGGCAGCTTCCAAAATATATCCCAATATGGCGGTTTTGCAAATTGATGCCCACTTAGATTTACGAAATCAATGGAATGGCAGTCGTTTTAACCACGCTTGTGTCATGCGGCGTGTCGCTGATGACATGCAAATGCCATTGGTTCAGGTGGGTGTCCGCTCATTTAGTCAGGAAGAGGCGGACTATCTTGCCCAAAATAACCTGCAACCTTTTTATGCGCACCAAATTGATCCTTTCGATTTTGCATGGATACAATCGGTTGCAAACGCGCTGCCTGAATATGTTTACTTGACCATTGATTTAGATGGCCTCGACCCATCAGTCATTCCCGGCACCGGTACACCTGAACCAGGTGGTTTAACCTATCATCAATTGATTGCATTAATTAAATTTGTGGGTCAAAATAAAAACATTATTGCAGCTGATATTGTCGAATTGGTGAAGGTGCCTGGGAGTCATGTTTCGGAGTTTACGGCAGCAAAAATTGCCACTAAAATCATCATTTTTGGCCTTAAGGCCGCCTTTAGCGCTCAAGTTAACGAAACCCGAGTTTGAAAGGATTGCCTCCGTTTGATAGCTTATAATTAGCTGCAATTTTAGTAATAAGATGCAATCTTGACAACCTTGGGGTCTTGACCTAAAACGTATTTCAACCTTTTAAAAAATTGCCAAACGCTTGGTTAACAAAAAGAGGAGGGGAGATGATTATGGCTAAATTTTTAAAATCGATGCTGGTACGCAGGGTGGCGTTGTTGCTTGTATTTTCAATGACCATTATCAGCATGGCACCAAAAGTAGATGCGGCCTTCATACCATCAGATGAATCATTTCAGACCACCATGCGGCAGCAGGATTTGGCCGTTGTCCAGAAAATTTTGGAAAACAAGCTGGTCAAAGAACGCTTGCAGGCCTTAGGATATTCTGACCAGGAAATCGACCAGCGCCTCGCTCAATTAAGTGATGATGAACTGCACCAGTTGGCCACGCAACTGGACTCGTTAGCACCGGGTGGTGACGCATTGTGGGTGATTATTGCAATTCTTGTCATCGTGATCTTGATCATTGTCATCTTAAAACTTACCGACAAAAAAATAATCATTGGTTAGCAGAACGTTTCAATGTTGTCTCAAAACAGCCGCCTGTCAGTTACGATTGGTGCAAATTTGCTAGCAAAATTGAGCTGTAAGGCGGCTGTTTTTATTCTGGGGATGCTACTGGCGTCGTTATGTGCTTGTGCCCATCCGTCCCGTGTTGCTCATCCTGATTTTCAAGCGCCTGAGACCACACGCATTTTACCATCGGTGCCGTTTTTCCCGCAACTAATGTATCAGTGCGGTCCGGCTTCACTATCTGGGGTACTGCAATACCATGGTGATGCGATTCGTCCGCATCAAATTGCTGCAAAGATCTACCGCTCTGAACTGCATGGTACCCTATCGCTTGATTTGGTGCTCTTTGCACGTCAGCGTGGGTTTACCGCTACCTGGTTTAAAGGCAGCATTGCTGAAATTCAGCGTGCGATTGATTCTCAAACCCCTTTAATTGTGATGGTTGATTATGGGGTTTGGAGCATTCGGAAATACCATTTCGTGGTGATTGTCGGTTACACGCCGGAGGCTGTGGTTGTAAATTCCGGACAAGAGAAAGAAAAGCATCTTTCCTGGGGACGATTTCTTTCCATTTGGGAAAAAACGGATTACTGGACTTTACGTATTTTGCCTAAAGGACCTTCTCCGGAAGAATTGTCAACAGATACCTAATGTATCGTATTTTTGCCTTACTATTTGGAATGTTCTTAATGTGCGGCTGCAGCCTGCCCAGAATTGCCATCATCGAAGATCCGCTCACACCGGAAGAACATCTGAAACTGGGCATGGCCTATGAAGAAAAAGGTGATTTTGAACATGCCATCAAGGAGTATCAAGCGGCAGTCAAGCAATACCCAGTCGCCTATTTCTATTTAGGCAACATCTATTTTAAAGAGTCTCAATTTGACCTGGCTGAGAAAAATTATCAAAAAGCCATCCAGAAACTCCCTGACAATCCACGACCTTTGAACAATTTGGCGTGGCTATATTACACTCAGCGAAAAAATATGCATGAAGCGGAAGAATTAGCGCGCCGAGCCCTGGCTTTGGCGCCAGCCGACGAAAAAGCGACGTACCGTGACACCTTGGATCGAATTCTTGAGGTGATAAAAGCTACGGCCCCGTAAGATGAGCTTAGCGGCAGAGACGGGATGATTTTTTGACCCATTTCGCCGATTCCATCGAATTAAGGGCGAAGCATTGACGGTGAGGTGACTCCAAATAAAAAAGGGACCCTGTTTAACAGGGTCCCTTTTTGGTTTATGGTTGTTTATGCAAATCGACTAAAACAGCCCCGTAACCTTGCCGGTATCGGTTTCCACGTCCACGCGGCGGTAGGCTGGGTTTGAGCCGGTACCCGGCATCAGGCTGATGGGACCTGCGCAGGGGCAGAGGAACTTGGCGCCGGAGTAGATCAGCACGTCACGGATGGGCAGTGTCCAGCCCTTGGGCGCCCCTTTGATGGTCTTATCGTGGCTGAGGCTCTCATGCGTCTTGACCATCATGGTGGTGAAGTCGGCGTACTTGGGATCGTTTTCCAGCATCTTGGCCTTGGCCTCGGCTCCGGCTTCCCAGGCAACACCGTCAGCGCCGTAAACTTCCTTGGCGATCAAGTCCACGCGGTCGCGCAGCTTCATCTCCAACGGATACAGGAATTTGAAGTCATTTTCTTCTTCGCAAGCTTCAACGACGGCATCGGCGAATTCCAGGGCGCCTTCACCGCCCAGCTCCCAGTGCTTGGACTCGGCGCAACGAGCACCGGCCGCCTCGGCGATCTTGCGTATGACGGCGCACTCGGCGTCGGTGTCGGTGTAGAAACGGTTGATGCAGACCACTGGGTTGATGCCGGCTTTGCGGATGGTGTTGATGTGATGCACCATGTTTTCGCAACCCTTTTCCACCCACTCCAGGTTCTCCTTGGTGTACTCGTCTGGCAGGGCTTTGCCGGTCACGACCGTGGGGCCGCCACCGTGCATCTTCAGGGCGCGGATGGTGGTGGTTAGAACCGAGACGTGCGGCTTGAGACCGGAGAAGCGGCTCTTGACGTTCCAGAACTTCTCGAAGCCGATGTCGGCGCCGAATCCGGACTCGGTGACATGATAGTCGAAGAGCTTCAGGCCGACGCGGTCGGCGATGATGGAGCT